>JBBSOP010000321.1:0-6206 GCA_038259655.1 Chroococcales cyanobacterium | reverse complement strand
ATTGCTCGAATTGGTGGTTGGTCTGGTTACAAGTCTCAGAAACCTCCCGGTATTACTACTTTGGTTCGTGGTCTTGAGCAGTTTGAATACACCTTTTTTGGCTGGAAACTCGCTCTGGGCGTACTTGTGTGTACACCGTAGTACCAAGGGGAGGGGAGCAAAAGCGTAGCTTTGGCGGGGAGGGGTCAAAATAATGTGCCGCTTCACAAAGAATTGGTATTAACACAAGTATGACAGCTTGTCTTTTGACACCTATTTACAAAAACAGGAACAATATCATTTGGTTACTGTTTTTACTTGGTGTGAGAGAGAAACGTGAATAGGTATTTTTTTTGTTCCAGTTGCTTTACCAAGCTTACTGATAGCTTTTCCTGTCTTCGCTGCGGATATTGAGCCAAAAGATGTTAATAAATCAACTCAGGTAAATGCAGTTATTTCTAATTTGAATGAAATCAACTTACCTGCAACTAATGCTGAGTTATTGACTCAAGAACCTACACCAGATGAGATTAATTCAGAAAATCAGCCAACTCCTACTGAAGATGCAGACATTTTCATCGAAGTAATTGGAGAACAAGATACTCTACCCGAATCTACTCCCGTTTACGTTATTGATCAAGAAGAAATAAAAAAACAGGGTGCTGCCAGCCTAGCTGATGTGTTAAAAAGAATGCCTGGTTTCGCTATTAATGATGTTGGTCATGGTGCAGATATTCACACAGGTACATACTACCGGGGAGCATCAATTAATCAGTCTGTATTTCTCATTAATGGCAGACCAATCAATACCAACATCAATACTTATCATGGTGGAACCGACTTAAATAGTATTCCTGTAGAGGCTATTGAACGAGTGGAATTATATAGCGGTGTGACTTCAGCTTTGTATGGTTCATCAGCCTTTGGAGGAGTAGTAAATATCATCACCAAAGAAGGTTATGGTGAACCTAAATTGACTGGTAGCGTAGAATTTGGCTCATTGAGTTTAAATAATCAACAGGTGAGTTATGGTGGCTCATCTGATGTTGTCAAATATAACTTCAGCTTTGAAAGATATTTTACAGATAACCGTTATCGTGTTCCTGTTGGTGCAGCAAATCGTGATTCTCAAGGATTTTTATCAAATGCAGACACAGCTACAAGTACTTACTTTGGTAGCATTGCCCTAGATTTAGATCAAAAAAACTCTTTAAATTTAGATGTTACTAAACTCAGCAGTCGTCGCGGCTTAGTTTACTTTGGTTTTCCTCTGCAAAGAGACAGACTAGACCATGATGGGCTAAATGTTGGCTTATCTTGGAAAACTCAGCTAGGTAATGCTAAAGATTCTACTTTGACAACTTCACTAGGCTATAACCAAGATTACTTTAGCACTTATGGCCCGACAGAAAATTTTTACCGCACAGGAGCTTTAGATACACAACAAATCACCGCTAGGGTTGATCATGAGTGGAAATTGACTACTAATAATAAATTACGTTGGGGATTAGATTTTAAAAATATTGACTTAAACGGTGATGTTTTAAGTACTAATCCTAGCAGAATTACTAATAATGAAACTGAAAATAGAAGTGTGTTGAATACAGCCTTGTTTGCTGTTAATACTTGGAATATTAGTGATGATTTTCAGTTAGATTTAGGATTAAGACAAAGCTTTGATGGGCAGTTTGGCAGCTATTTTAATCCTAGTACTGGCTTACGTTATGCAGTTACACCAAACGTTGCCGTGCGTGGTAGTTGGGCAGGAGGACAGCGTAATCCTGGGTTGGATCAATTATATATTTATGATACGGTTCATGGCTGGGAAGCAAACCCTGATTTAGAGCCAGAAACAGGCTCATCTTGGACTGCGGGAGTAGATATCAAGTTCTCTGATAATTTGACTGGACAGTTCACTTACTTCGGTAGTAGTTTAGACAATCGACTAGGAATTATCGCCGGAAGATGGGAAAATATTGGAGTAGTAGATACCAATGGTTTAGAGGCAGCATTACAATTGAAATTTGCTGCTAATTGGTCAACTTTTCTCAACTACACTTATACAGATGCCCAAATACAAACAGGATCAGAAAAGGGTTTGCAATTAGGTTTTATTCCCTACTCTGTCTTGCAAGGTGGTATAGGTTATCAAAATTCCGGCTGGCAAGCTAATTTGTATGTTACTTACAATAGTGGCGCTCGTAGAGCCTTTTTTACGAATCCTGGTGACACAAGTCTAGATTTTCTACCTTCTTTTGTGAATTTAGATTTAAGCGGTCGCATACCTATCAATAGTAGTTTAGGACTAACAGTTTACTTAGAAAATTTACTAGGTGAACAATACGAGCGAGTTAATCGTATATATAGTCCTGGGTTTACTTTTCGTGTAGGTTTAAATTCCAGTTTGTAATTCGTAATTATCAAAGTCGTAGGTTGGGTAGAACGAAGTGAAACCCAACATCAAGCCTTGATATTTCCGAATCCATTTTATGGTGACGTTTACTTAGTACAGCTTTGCCTAAAATCGTGGAGAATTGAGGGTTGAAATTTAAACGCAAAGGGGCACAGAGGTAAACGCAAAGGGGCGCAAAGAACTCGCTACGAATTAATTAAATATTGTACTTATACCAATTCTCTGTAAACTTGCACTTAATAACGAAATCCTCAACTGAATCTCTTTCTTTGCGTACTTTGCGGTAGCCTCCGGCAAGCCGCTTTGCGTCTACGTTTAATAAATATTAAGTGCATCTTCATGGAGAATTGGTATTAACGGTATGCGTGAGGCTGAAAATTGTTGTTTTTCAATATTCGTGCAGGAGTCTAGTAAGTGGATTATTTGCGTAGCGTCTCGCATAGAAGCGGCTTGTCATTAGACATCGTTCGCTAAGTGCTTCACAATTGAGATGTTAGCATCAGCTTTTTTAAAATCATGGAGCCAAGCTTTGAGATTCGTCGTTTATTAGATATAATGCCCGCTTCTGCTCGCATGACTACAAAAATCGTCAGCAAGCCAGAACAAGCCAAGGTCATTGATGCAGTTTTTCCTCTACCGTGGAATCAGGAGCGACCGATATATATTAATTTTGACTTATGGCTTCGTTTAGCAAAACCACAACGGGATTTACTACTATTGCAAAAAATTGGCTGGTTAATGGGAGTGAAGTGGTTTAAACCCAATATTTATCAAGGTGTAGTACTGGTGGGACTTGTGGGTGGATTAATCGAATCAGCACAGTCAGATGTAGTAGGTGTGGCTGTCGCTGGGGGATTAAGTGCGATCGCTTTAGTTCGGATTTGGCGAACTAACAAATCTCAAGAGTCAGAATTGAATGCCGATACAACAGCCATTAAAATAGCCCAACGACGGGGTTATTCTGAAACTGAAGCCGCCCAGCATTTATTATCTGCTATTGAGGCGATCGCTCAAGTTGAAGGACGTACCAGCTTTAATTTTAGCGAATTGATGCGTTGTCAAAACCTGAGGGCGATCGCTGGATTATCACCCGTTGGTATACCAAAAAAATAAGAGTCAGGTCTGAAATTTTTACAAAAAGTTAATTACGAATTACAAATTACTTATCTATCATCCTATTCAGGATATTGCGTGTCATAGCTTGAGCATCAAGACTGTCCACATCAGAACGTAATTTTGGTGAATTGTAATTATCAAGTCCCCAACTCCACTGCATAGATCCAGTTGCAAATACCATCGCACCCGAATCTGTAGTATAAAAAGTCATATCTGAATATCTCTTCCCACCATTATATCGATAGGGTGAATGGGCAATGCGAATAGTATTAGCTGGCGCGTAACGAAACATCCGATCAACTTCGTAGCCTAAAAGTCCCTCAAGACGCATTTGTTTCAAAGATGTTTTATTAGATGCTGTAGTCTCATCTAAACTTAATTGCGTACCAGTAAGTAACCAATCTGGCGCTGTCTGATCAACAATAATATCTGCATTTACCTGAAATGTTTCGTACATCACTCCAATCAAAGCTTCTTCTGGACGATTCACAGGTTTACCGCGCCAAATAGTTGTCACAAGAAAATCGTTCTTTGGATTATCATCTCTCGCAAAGGGATCTAGTAGTGCATTTTCTTTATAGGCAACAATAGTCCGGTTTATTTCTCCATTAATCGAGCTAGGTTCAAAACGAATTTGCCAATAACAAGTATTAGCAGAAAAGAAACCCAAACTAACACCATAATCGCGTGCAGTTTCTACATTTTGCCGCATCTGTGCAGACCAATATTCATCATGACCAACTGAAAGAAATGCTTTATGTAACCAGAGTAAGGGCTTGGTAGTATATATATCTAAAAAATTGTTATGTGTATCAACATCTGTGCAGTAAGTTACATCGTAGCCTGAACGTTCAAGCCACCTGACCATGTTATATTCCCAGCCAGCGCTAGAGGTTCTATTTTTTGGTTGAAAATTAGTTAAAAATTCACCTGCTCCTACTCCATAAGCAGCGGCTGAATTGGGACTAGCAGCATAGGGACGATTAAAAGAAACTTTGTATGCTTGTTTACCGCGACTATTCCAGCGATACAGGGACATCCAACCCCAATTATTATAAGCTTGATAAGTTGTGACGCTCGATTGCACCAACATATCAGAAGGGCGGCTGTCATCACGCACTACAAAAATGATATAGCTTTGCTTACCACTTTTGCTAGCAGTGAGTTTTGTTAAATAAATACCACTTGCCCATTGTGTAGGATCTTTGGGATTGTAGGGAATTTTCAAAATATAAGGATCTTGCCAATTACACTCAATCAAACCAGTTGCTTGATCCACAATTGGACGTGGTTGTTTAACTCCTTTTCGGTTGATTGCAGATACCATCTTACGTCCGCCGGCACCGCTATACCAACCCATGCGAAAGATTTCCATTTTGTAATTTGGCTCTTTTGTATTCACAAAAAGCTTAATTTCATCGCCGCGATTGACGCTTGTGAGTGAAGCGTAGCCTTCAATTTCTCGCTTAGTAGCTGGGTTATTTAACTGCCAATCTGTACTACCAATTTTTTGATTTTCAATAATTATAGGATTATTAATTTGTCTAGGTATTGGTAGTCCTACAGCTAAGGCAGATGGTGGCAGACAAATTAAAGAAATAATGAAACTCAATAGTATTGGCAATATTGCCTGAATTACAAAGTTGAATTGTTGTTTTAACAGCATTATAGTCACAGCAATTTTGCTCAATCAAGCTTGCACTATTCTTGATTGTTTCATGATTATAAGTAATTGATAAAGATGCAAAAAATTTGTAGGTTGGGTCGAAGGATGAGACCCAACATCTTGACTGTTGTTGGGTTTCACTGTGTACCCTACGGGAAGCAAGCTACATCTAACTTGCATCGCTCTGTTGTAGTGTTTATGCGATGACAGTCTGCAAGCCGCGTTTATGAGTATCTGAGAACCCATTGAAGTAGGTTTTGATATCATCCCAGGAGAAGTCTGTGGAGATAAATCCGATATAGTTGTCAGGTCTTAGCAGCACCTGAAAAGGTTGGTGAGTGCCGAAGATTTCCCCGACTATGGGGTAAAGGGGAATGACGTTGAAGTCGATTAAATTGCCGTATTTATTTTCGAGTTCCGCCTTCAAACCCTCATAATCGTGTTTACCGTCGGAAAACACAAGCAGGTGAAATTTTGGATCACGAAGTTTATCGTAAAGACTCACCCCGTCGACTAGAAAATAAGGCATTCTATCCCCGGCTTTGATCTCAAACTTTTGATCGCCCTGATGCTTGCTTAAAGATCTGTGGCGGTAGTTAAGTCCGATTTGAGAAACCATCGGAAAAAGAAACTCTTTTGCCGCCCCAAACTGCGTCACCACACCAGCAAGACTTGGCAAAATGCGATCGCGGAAAAATCGAAAATACCATTGGTCGCCCGCCGCAATTTCAAAAAACTGGTCGGTAGTCTCCAAGAGCCGTTTCGCATTCGCTAGGCGTTCCTCATCGTAACTTTCCAGAAGCGAATCCTTAGCATTGCCCCGCAAAACAAACGCGAGCTTCCATGCTAAATTATAAGCGTCTTGGATACCCGTATTCATGCCCTGACCACCCGCAGGTGTGTGGATATGTGCGGCATCGCCAGCTAGAAAACATCTACCGACGGAGAATTTATCGACGCGACGAGTATGCACTTTGTAACTCGAAAACCAGCGTACATTTGTAATCTCCAGTGGACGCTGGAGCAATTGCT
>JBBSOP010000320.1:0-6209 GCA_038259655.1 Chroococcales cyanobacterium | reverse complement strand
TACCGACTTCTTCCCCAATGTAGAGCATGGGAGCTTCATCGCGTTCGCCTTCGCCAATAACGATACGACCGCGCATATAGATTTTGTTCATCCGTTCCCGCATAGCTTCCACTGCTACTTGGTCAGCAATGTTCTTTTCGCCTTTGCCCATCCACTTCGAGGAAGCGATCGCCGCTTGCTCTACTACCTCAATAATCTCTAACCCAAGTGTATTTTCCACAAACTCGCCCTCTCAACTGCTTGACTTCGCGTGGTTTCATCTGGCCATTTCAGTCTTCAAGTCTACCAAAGGGCGGATACCTGTGGGAAACAGTATCTAGCAACACCTGTGTTAAGTTTTGCTGCTATTGATATTAATGATGAACAAAACCAGCCCAAAACAGTATTTTTGTACCAATTAGATTGTACTAACTTTTATAAGTTTAAGCTCAGTACCTATAGCAGGGAGAAAAGGAGAAAGAGGTAATTTTTCTTCTTCATCCCCCGGTCGCTGAGTTTAGCCTGAGCGCAGCCGAAGGGCGTAGCCGAAGTGTACACCCCGCACCCTGTCCCGGTCACTGAGCGTAGTCGAAGTGCCACCTCTTCTTCCCCATGCCCATAACTTAACAAAGTACGTTAAAATTCAAGCAGAGTAAGCATTTCCCTGCCTAAGAATATTCATGTTTGAAAATTTGCAAACTCGACTTTATGAATTAGAACAATTTGCCAACTCCCTTGTTGCTAACCAATTAACGCATCTGAGTTTACTGAGTATTGGCATTATTTTTGTAGCTGGTTTACTCACCAGTCTCACGCCCTGTATGCTTTCTATGTTACCTATTACCATTGGCTACATCGGCGGTTACGAAGCAAAAAGCCGCTTGCAAGCTGCGACTCAATCAACATGGTTTGCTTTGGGATTGGCCACGACATTAGCAGGATTGGGGATAGCGGCAGCTGTAGTTGGTAAAGTCTACGGTCAGGTGGGAATTGGTTTACCGATTATTGTTAGCATTGTTGCTATTTTGATGGGGCTAAATTTATTAGAAGCATTACCCCTACAATTTCCCTCCTTGGGCGAAACCAATTGGATTTCCTCAGATTTACCGCCAGCCGTGCGTTCTTACTCAATCGGACTGACTTTCGGTTTAGTTGCATCTCCTTGTAGCACCCCGGTTTTAGCTAGCTTGCTGGGTTGGGTTGCTAATACCCAAGACTTAATTTTAGGGGCTGTTTTGCTGCTTGCTTATACAGCCGGATATGTTGCACCTTTGATTTTGGCAGGTACTTTTACTGCTTCTATTAAAAAGTTGCTAGAGTTACGTCGTTGGTCTGGATGGATTAACCCAGTTAGCGGTGTGCTGTTGGTAGGATTTGGCGTATTTTCCTTAATTTCTCGCATTCCCTTTGGCAGTTTTTAAGCAATGACTTTAGATGATTCCCCGTCCACAGAATTACGTTGGTGGTCAATACCTGGGCGATTTTTACGGCAAGAGCTTTTGCCTGTACTGACAAATTTACGACTAGCGATCGCACTTTTGCTATTAATCGCTCTTTTCAGCATCAGCGGTACTGTGATTGAACAAGGTCAGTCACCCGCATTCTATCAAGCTAACTACCCTGAACATCCCGCCTTATTTGGTTTTTTGACTTGGAAGGTCATCCAAGTAGTCGGATTAGACCATGTGTATCGTACTTGGTGGTTCTTGTCATTACTGATTTTATTTGGCACTAGCTTAACTGCTTGTACTTTCACTCGCCAGTTACCAGCCTTAAAAACTGCCCGTCGCTGGAAATATTACGAAGAACCACGGCAATTTCAAAAATTAGCTTTGAGTGCAGAACTAGATACGGGTTCTGTAAATTATTTAAACGAAATATTACAAAAGCGCCGCTATAAAATTTTTCAAGACAAAAGCAATATTCTCTATGCCCGTAAAGGAATAGTCGGACGCATTGGCCCCATCATCGTGCATGTGGGAATTGTGACTATTTTGTTGGGGGGTATTTTAGGAGCAATGACTGGATTTATGGCTCAGGAAATGGTTGCTAGTGGCAATACATTTCAGGTACAAAATATTGTCGATGCTGGGCCTTGGGCATCTACTAAAATGCTGAAAGATTGGTCTGTGCGTGTCAATCGTTTTTGGATTGATTACACTCCCACTGGGGGAATTGATCAGTTTTATTCAGATATGTCTGTCTTGAATAATCAGGGAGAGGAAGTTGACCACAAAAAGATTTTTGTCAATCAGCCATTGCGTTATCATGGCGTAACTTTTTATCAAACTGATTGGGGAATTTCAGCAGTTCGCATTCAATTTAATAAAAGTCCGATTTTTCAGCTACCAATGGCATCATTAAACACCAACGGTCAAGGACGAATTTGGGGAAGTTGGATTCCGACAAAGCCGGATTTGAGTGAGGGTGTGTCTTTGATCGCCAAAGACTTGCAAGGTCTGGTATTAATTTACGATGCTACTGGTAAATTAATTGATACTGTACGTACTGGCATGTCTACTAAAATTAATGGTGTGAATCTCAAAATAGTAGATGTGATTGGTAGTACAGGTTTGCAAATAAAATCTGACCCAGGTATACCTATGGTTTATTCAGGATTTGCTGTGCTGATGTTAGGCACAGTAATGAGCTACTTTTCGCATTCGCAAATTTGGGCATTACAAAAAGGCGATCGCTTATATGTCGGCGGTAAAACTAATCGCGCCCAGGTGGCTTTTGAGCAGGAAGTTTTAGATATTTTAGATCGGC
This sequence comes from Chroococcales cyanobacterium, assembly GCA_038259655.1. Classification (GTDB taxonomy): domain Bacteria; phylum Cyanobacteriota; class Cyanobacteriia; order Cyanobacteriales; family Nostocaceae; genus Halotia. Next base: position 3,461 of record JBBSOP010000320.1, on the reverse strand, counting down.
TCAGTTCATCATCAGAAAATGACGATCAAGTCAACACTACAGAATCTCTGGCATCTAATCCACCGCTTTAGAATGCAACCGTCTGTGATTGGAAGTACTAATTAGTATATAGCCATCCTAAATGAGTTGTAAAAATGATTTAAACAAACCACAGAGACGCAGAGTACACAGAGAAGAGAATCAACAAAGGTTTTCACTCATGATTTAAGATTGCTATATAAATGTAGAAAAAGTCATAAAAATTTATCAAATACAGTTTTTTCTACCTATCCTACTTACAAATTACCAAGGCTGTTTATTCAACATTGAAACTCAAGATTTATACATCTGCTCAACTTCCATTTCAGCGACGGGCTTGCCTTCTGAGTATAATCGCTCTCTTGTTGAGCATCACTTCCTGCACAAGTGAAAATAGAAGGATAAAAAATGTTTCCTTAATTGGTGCTGGAGCGAGTTTTCCTGCACCTTTATATCAACGCTGGTTTGCAGATTATAATCAGCAACATCCCAACATAGAAATTAACTATCAATCGGTAGGGAGCAGCGTTGGTGTGCAGCAACTCAGCAATGGGACTGTAGACTTTGCAGCGAGTGATGTAGCAATTACAGATGAACAAGCAGCTAAGATTAAACAGGGAGTAATTGCTTTACCCGTAACTGCTGGAGCGATCGTATTAGCTTACAATCTTCCTAAGATACCAACTGGCCTGAAGCTATCACGCCAAGTTTATACAGATATCTTCTTAGGAAAAATTAAAAATTGGAACAATCCTCAAATAGCTTTAGCTAATCCAGGGATAAATTTGCCCAATCTCCCGATTCAGGTTGTACACCGCGCCGACGGTAGTGGTACTACAAGCGTGTTGACGCAACATTTTAGTGCTATTAATCCAGAATGGAAAAGCAAAGTTGGGGCTGGTAAATCTATAGAATGGTTAGTAGGAATTGGTGCTAAGGGTAATGAAGGCGTAACCGCCCAAATTCAACAGATACCAGGCGCTATTGGCTATGTAGAGTATGCTTACGCCACACAAAATAAAATCCCTGTTGCTGCTTTAGAAAATAAGTCTGGCAATTACATCATACCCACACCAGAATCGGCGGCTAAAACCTTAGAAGCAGTTACATTACCCGCTGATAAATTAGTTGCTTTTATTACTGATCCAACTAATGCTCAATCTTATCCCATTGTCACTTACACTTGGCTATTAACTTATCACCAATATCAAGATCCAGTTAAAGCTCAAGCATTAAAAAACTTTGTGAACTGGGCTGTAACTGAGGGGCAAAAATCTAGTCTGGAATTGGGATATATTCCTTTATCTAAAAAAGTTGTAGTTAAGATACAGTCTGCCACCAAAAAGATTACCGAGTAGTTGCTAAGAGATGGGCAACCTCCTGACAACTTTATGAGCAACTTTATTGCTTTTTATGGCGTACTTCTACAACAGTATGCACATTCCCACGGGGAGTAAAATCTGCTTTTACTGTCACCTCTAAAGGATCACAAGCTGCAACAAAATCATCCAAAATTTGATTAGCTGATTCTTCGTGAGAAATATAGCGATCGCGGTAACTGTTAATGTAAAGTTTAAGTGCTTTTAACTCTACTACCCGTTCATCAGGTATGTAGGTAACATAAATTGTGGCAAAGTCAGGATAGCCAGAAAACGGACATTTACAGGTAAATTCAGGCAAAGTAATACTAATATCATATCGCCTGCCCACACGTGGATTCGGAAATGTAATTAATTTTCCTTCCGCAATTTCCCGTTCGCCATACTTCACTTCTGGGCTTGGCTGAGATACAGTTTCAGATAATTTGTCAGTTGTCATTTGTCAGTTGTCATTTGTCAGTTGTCATTTGTCAGTGGTCAGCGATGCACTGAGCTTGTCGAAGTGTTGTTATTCTTCTTGCTTCCCCTGCTCCCTGCTCCCCCTGCTCTTTTTACTCCCTCTCCCAGTCTGGACAACTTTCATCATCCCACCCATGAGGATGCATGGCACAGACTAATAAGTTACCACCATACACTTGACCGTGGTAGTTATTACAACCTATACAGGCTGCATTTTGTTCGGCTGTAGGTTCAACTTCATAAGGAAAACCAGAATCTAAATCTGCCACAATGTCTTCTAGTTCCCAGTAAGCTTCCGAAAAAATCGGTTCAGCTAAATCTTGTAAATACTGATCAACTTCAGCGACAAAAGTAGTGTGTAATTCTTCAGTAATTTCTTCCGTCAGATCAAAAAAGGTATCTACCATTTCACTCATTCCTAGGAAGAATAGCTCTACTTCATTAGCTACTGTTTCTACAATTTCTGTTAAATCTTTCTGCCATTGTTCCATAAACTTTACGCCCTTAATGCTGCCCGGCGTGAAGCATTAAAGTACACCCTAGGCAATGTATATTATAAAGCGTTTGGTCATAACGCCATACTAAAACGCTACTTACTACAATCGCTCAAACTAAAAAGTTGCTTTTTAATTTAATCGTTTTGCAGTTTTTTTAACTCATCTCGCAGTTCCAACACTTGCTGGCGCAAATGATCCACATTCTCAGTTGAGGCTTGTTTCACAGTTGGCTCTTCATCTTCCTCTAAAATTTCGATGCGGCGAGGTTCAGAAGGATGTGTTTTGTCTGGGGTTTCACTGGGTGGTTGGGGCTGTTGAGCTTGCTTCATCATATCTTCGACGAAGCGGCGGGCTTCTTCTGTATTCATTTCGCCCTTTGCCACCATTTCATCTGCCAGCTTTTGGACTTGCGATCGCAGTTCTGCTAATTTTCCCCCAGCTTTCTCACCTGCGTAAGAAGCTAAGCCAACACCGAGGTAAAAAGCTTTTTGAACAATATCACCAAAACCAGCCATTGCTGCTGAACGCTCCTACAAATAGGGCGACCCGGAGACTACGCCTACTACAAGCATCCCGTATTGCTGCTACCTTCCGGTTCTGACAAAGTTTGGGCGTTGAAGTCGCATAGATCCAGGTCTTTTAAAAGCATAACACCAAAAGTCAGTAAGTGTGTGTTATTCGACTACAATTTTCCATTCGTAAAGCTGATAGTCAACGCAGCCGTTTTTTACCCATGGGTCGGCAGCAACAATGGCTTGGGCTTCATCCATTGAGGTTGCCTCAAATAGCAACATCCCTCCTCCTAACTGCGCCCAATAGCCTGTGCGGGCTTTGTGTCCTTTGGCGATTAACTCTTCAACGTAGGCTTTATGGGCAGGTACGTATTGATCAAAGGTGGGTTTATTGACTGTACCTGTTTCAATTTTGACAAACCAAGGCATTCTGCTGGCAACCTCTTAAAATTTTTGTATTGTAATAGTTGTATATTTTTAAGGCGATCGCTGCTCAAAATAAACTATAGCGGTTCTCGCCTGGATGTATTACAGTTTTGACCTCTCTCCAAACCTTTCTTCTTGCAGAGAGGCTTTGAGTGTTACTCCCCTTCCCT
>JBBSOP010000319.1:0-6222 GCA_038259655.1 Chroococcales cyanobacterium | reverse complement strand
TAATCAAAGCATATAAATTACCTAAAGTTTCCGCATGAATGGCTGCACTGTCATAAGTTGCCACTAAAATAGCTGTCCTATCCCGCGAACCACCACCTAATAATCCCACCTCAGCATCCGGAAATGCCGCCTCCAAATGTGCATACCATTGATGCATCAAATCTAAGGTTGGCACAACAATTAACGTAGTGCGTGGCGTTGATTGCATTGCCATCTGCGCCAAATAAGTCTTTCCCGCCGCTGTAGGTAGCACAACTACCCCTTGTCTTCCTGCCAATTTCCAAGCTGCTAACGCCTCACTCTGATGGGGATAAGGTTCCATTTCTAAACTAGGAACCAAATCTACTGCATAAAATTCCTTGGCTTCATCAATAAAGTAAACATCTTCCGCTTGTAGTGCTTCTACCAAAGAGCGATATCTAATCGCCGGAATCCGAAATTTCTCAACTCGATCATCCCATGTAGCATAGTCCATCCAAGCTTTACCGCGTGGTGGTGGATGCAAAATTAATGTGCCGCGATCAAAGGTTAATGTGGGGGTACGAGCCATTTTGAATTAGGGAATGAGGAATGGGGCATTGGGCATTGGGCATTGGGCATAGGCAAAACTCCTTACTGCTTTTAGTGCTTTGATACTAATAACGCAAAAAGGGCATAATTCTTTTGCATATACTTATTTTTCTCTATTCTCTGTGTTCTCTGTCTTGAAAAGTTTGTTACGGAGGAGCCAGTGCGGTCTTGGGGGTTTCCCCCATGAGCAACTGGCGTTGGAAACCCTCCGACGCTCGCAGACTCGCTACCGCTACGCTATGACAACTTTTCGCTGTGTCTCTGCGGTTCATCTCTTTGCTGTTTAATATCAAGCTAATACTTAACTTTTCCCAAGTTAGTACTTTTGGAAAAAACAAAGGGTAAATAATAACTTAATATTTTTTTGAAGTAATTCATTATAAAAGATTAAGAATTATCTTTTTTTATATTTATCTGACAAAGTAAAAAACAATATGGTGCTGAAATTTGAAGGATTTTTTGATATCAAGCAACTACGACTTCTGGTTTTTACTACTTTAGATAGATTCCCGTCAATTGATTGTTAGTTGTGGATTTTCCCGGTGCAAAATAGGTGTGGAGCGATCGCATTGTCTAGCTAAGTTTTGGGAATAATTCTTTTAGCTAGCTGCACCAAAGGAGAGAAGCCACATTGAAAGGAATACGCCCCAGGCTCGCACCCTACGCTGTGGCACTGTTAGCTGTGAGTAGTGCCTTGCTACTGACACTACTACTACAGCCACTGCTAAACCCAACAATTTTTCTACTATTTTTTGCTGCCGTAGCAGTTAGCGCTTGGTATGGCGGTATGGAAGTGGGAATATTGGCCACAATTCTATCTACTTTAGCTGTCAACTACTTTTTTATCCAACCAGTTTTTTCCCTTGTAGTTGATGCAGAAAGCTTGGTGCGCTTGGGCTTATTTGTGTTGGTGACATTTCTCATGAGTTTACTTACTTCAGAGTTACGCACTGCTAGGCAGCGTCTAGAGGTGAGTACGCAAAAGCAACAAGCAAGCGAAGCCAGGTTTAGGCGGTTGGCAGAGTCTAACGTCATCGGCATCATTGTAGCTGAAATCAACGGGGCAATTATTGAAGCTAACGATGCTTTTTTAGAGATGGTGGGTTACACGCGAGAGGAGATGCTGGCAGGACGAATGCAATGGTCTCAAATGACACCATCAGAATATATAGAGGAAAGTGAGTCAGCAGTTGCAAAACTCAAAACTACAGGAGTATATACTCCCTTTGAGAAAGAATATATCCGTAAAGATGGTAGCCGTGTTCCTGTCCTCATTGGTTCTGCCTTGTTAGAAAGCAATCAGCAGCAAGTGATCAGTTTTGCTTTAAACTTAAGCGATCGCCGGCAAGTAGAGACAGAACGCAAACGCACAGAAGAGGCATTGCGTCAACGAGAAGATGAGTTGCGATTAATTACAGATGCTGTGCCTGTTTTAATTTCTTATGTTGATAGTCAGCAACGCTATCGCTTTAATAATAAGGGATATGAAGATTGGCATGGGCTTTCTGCTTGCGAAACTTATGGTAAGCACGTTCAAGAACTTCTGGGTGAGTCAGTTTACCAGTCGATTCTTCCCTATATAGAAATGGTCTTGTCAGGAGAACAAGTAAGTTTTGAAGCCCAAGTTCCCCATAAAAACGGGAAAATTCACGATGTCAACACTACTTACATACCCCAATTTGGTCAACAAGGAACAGTTAAAGGATTTGTAGCTTTAGTTACAGATATCACAAATCACAAGCTAGCGCAAAAAGCTCTCAAAGATAGTGAAGAAAGATTGCGGACACTCACAGAAAAAGTGCGCGTGATTCCTTGGGAGGTAGATGCAACTACGGGTAATTTTACTTATGTAGGGCCGCAAACTGTAGAAATTCTCGGTTATCCCTTGACAGATTGGTATGCTGACAACTTCTGGGCTGAACATATACACCCAGAAGATCAAGAATGGGCAATTAATCATTGTTTAGAAGCTTCATTATCACAAGATAACTACGAATTTGAATACAGAATGTTGGCTGCTGATGGCAGAATTGTCTGGCTGTATGACATTGTGAATGTGGTGCGGAGTGGGAATCAACCACAATTACTGCATGGCTTCATGATTGATATTACCGATCGCAAGCTTTCAGAACAAGAACGCGAACAATTACTAGCCCGCGAACAAGCAGCACGCGCTGAAGCAGAAGCAGCTAACCGCATGAAAGATGAGTTTTTATCTACACTTTCCCACGAACTCCGCACTCCCCTAAATGCGATGCTGGGTTGGACACAGTTACTCAAAAGCCGCAAGTTTGATGAAACTACCACAGAACGGGCTTTAGAGACAATCGATCGCAACACTAAATCATTAGCCCAACTAATTGAAGATGTGCTAGATGTTTCGCGGATTATTCGCGGTATACTCCACCTTAATACCCAACCGTTAGAATTGATCTCACTTGTGCAAGCAGCAATTGATACTGTGCAGCCAGCAGCTGACGCTAAAGAAATTCGCATTGAGTGCAAATTTGATTCGACTGTCGGGGTAGTGATGGGTGATGGCAACCGCTTACAACAGGTAGTGTGGAACTTGCTCTCTAATGCTGTCAAGTTCACATCCAAAGAAGGAATAGTAACTTTGCAATTAGAGCGCATTAATTCCCGCGTGCAAATTCGAGTCAGTGATACAGGTGGGGGAATTGCTCCAGAATTTCTGTCCCACGTCTTTGAGCGCTTTCGCCAAGCCGATAGCTCAACCACGCGATCGCATGGCGGATTAGGATTAGGGTTAGCGATCGTTCGCCACTTGGTAGAATTACACGGCGGTATAGTTTCTGCTGAAAGCCCAGGAATAGGACAGGGGGCAACCTTCATTGTTAATTTGCCAATGAAAGCTGTTGCTGTAGGTGTCAAAAAACCAGAGCAGTTTTCACCTGTTAATGAAGACTGTGAAGATCCCAACAATTTGCTAACACTCAAAGGCTTGCGAGTGCTTGTTGTCGATGATGAACCGGATGCGCGCCAATTGATCGCAACGATACTAGGGCAGTATGGCGCACAAGTTATGACAGTTGCATCTGCTTTCGAGGCATTACTTGCTATACCACAATTTCATCCCGATATACTCGTGAGTGATATTGGGATGCCACAAGAAGATGGCTACGCCCTAATTCGTCAACTTAGAACCCTTTCCCAAGAACAAGGAGGGCGGATTCCCGCAGTAGCACTGACAGCATACGCCAGAGCAGAAGACCGCACACAAGCTTTATTAGCAGGTTTTCAACTTCATCTTCCCAAACCAGTTAACCCCACCGAGTTAGCAGCAGTAGTTGCCAATCTTGCGGGGCGGACTTGACCCTTCGGCTACGCTCAGGGCAAGTGGGCATTGGGCATGGAGAAGAAGAGGAATTGGGGACAAGGAGAATTGGAGAAAGAACTGCCTCCCCTGCCTCCCCTGCTTCCCCTGCTTCCCCTGCTCTCTTCTACCCTCCCGGTATGCGCGTATAAATTCCCTGTCCTTGGGTATCGTAGAGCAACAAGGGTATATTAGCGTTATCACTAATTACAGCTAAGGCTTCCTCTAATACTTGTAGATGATTTGTAGCATCAATTACAGGAGTAGCATTTTGAGGGTCAGCTTTAGAGGATGAACTTTGCAGTACTTGTTCATACTCAGGGGTGAGACTTACAGTAATTCCTTTGTCGTTGACATTAAAGGTGCAAATCCGAATTTCACTAGAACAAGTTTTAGTGAGATCATTTTGGGTTTGCTGCAAACTATTAGTGAGTTCTAATTTTTCTTGTGCTTGCTTGAGGGCAGTTGAGTAGGGTTCAGTGAGACTCTGAGCCGAACTGTAGTAGAAGCTATCTTGGGAAATCTGTTTAGCAGTCTGGAATGCTTGACCCCAATATACTACCGCTGCTTGCCATTGGTTGAGTTTTTCGTAAGCTCTGGCTTGTTTAGCAGCATTAACAGCTTGTTGATAGCTTTGAGCAGCTAATTGTTCTTTAGTGGCGCGATCGCGGGCTGCGGCTAATTTCGGTTTGTACTCTAATAACAGCTTTTGTGCTTCTTGAGATGCTGGGCTATTTGAGGGAATAACTACTAGGGCATTAACTGCGATTTGCCAAGTGGATTGCACTTTTCGCCAATCATTCAAAGACTTGGCATTAGCTTCTCGCTTGGTGGCTACACTAGCTACACCTTTGGCTGCTGTTAATTTTTTCAACCATCGTTCTTGGGCTTGCAACTGCTGATTGACAGTTTGCAAACTCAGACGATATTTGAGTAACTTCGGCTGTACTAGCTTATAAAGTTCGCTATTGGGGTTGATCGTCTCTAGTGGGGCGATCGCTTGTCGCCACAGGTGTTGTCTAGTCTGTAATTCTTCTAGAGTTTGGGCAGGTGTTTGAGTTTTTTGTGTGGCTGTAGCTGCTGTCTGCAAAGCTTTTACCACCTGATTAATTTTTGCCGACTGTCCAGACAAACTTACTTTTAGTTCCTCTGCTTGTTGGTAACGGGATGACCAACTGGGAATTGCTGCCAAGTCAGCGCTAGTTGTCTCTAGTCGCTTTTGTACTACGACTAATTCATTTTCTGACTTGGCACGACTTGTTATTTGCCTAGATTCGGTTTTGAGTTTTTGGGCAGCTTGTATCTCTCTGCACTCAGACATCACACAAGGACGAGTTAGGAAATAAGTACCACTGCCTAAAACAACAACTCCCACCAAGGCCGCACCCAGCAGTATAGGTTTAATAGGGCGTTTTCTAGGAGTAGTTAACAAATCTGGCGTATCTGCCAGAGGGTCAAACAGCTCTTCTTCCTCCTCCTGACTATCTTCAGTTAACGGAGAATAAGTCAGAGAAGACGAGGAAGATGAAGAAAACGAAGATGGTGAGGGAAATGAAAAGGACATTTCTTCCCCTACTTCCCCTACCCCCCCTGCCTCTTTTACTCCCCCTACTCCCCTCTGCTTCATCGTCAAGGAATGTTTAGCGTAAGGCAGTTTATCACCAAAAACTCTCAGAAAACATTGCACCCGTTGCTCTTTATAAGTTGGTACTGACTGAAGCACTTCTTCCAAAACTGCAAAAATTTGTTGAGTGTCAACAGTGACAGCAACTGGATGTTGAGTTAAAATCATCAACTCATCTTGGTTGACAGCACACTTAATTTGGAAGACTTCGCCAAATGGGACTTCTGCAAGAAATTGTTCTTGCAAGGTTCGGGCTAAAAGCTGCAAATCTTCCTGCTGGACTGCTACTTTCATAGAGCTTTCCCGCTGATTTTCTATATAGTTTTTTGTATTTTCGAGAGAATGAAATGAAGGACTTTTGTTTGCTGAATACAGATGCACAGTTTAACCAACTATAGCCATGAAATCAAATAGAACAAAGTTCTAACACAAATTTCAACTTTTCACCAAAAATCAAAATAACGGTGGTTATTCGTATCTCTACATTTTTGTAATGCAAGATACTAAATTTGGCAATTTGATCTTAAATAGAAATAACAAATCAAAAATGGGAATAATAAATTTTTTAGGCACTTTTACAGTTTGGTGCGTGATAATTAAATGTTCAGTAGTTATCACTGTCCCACTCGTGAGCTACTGTGTGGTGGTTACACAATTATTTAAAAGTGAGGTCAATAAACGTGAGTTCGACGTT
>JBBSOP010000318.1:0-6234 GCA_038259655.1 Chroococcales cyanobacterium | reverse complement strand
TCTCTCATTATTCAACCTCCGTCCTAAAAATACGGCTGTATTGATCACCATTCTGACTGGTGGTCTAATTTCGGCATCAACTCTAGGGATTTTATTCGCTGCCGACGAAGGATTACGAAAGGGTGTATTTGAACTAGAAGATATTCAAAAAGACCTCAGAAACAAGCGCGAACAACTCAAAACTGCGGAAACCCAAAAAAGCCAGGTTGAAAGTGAGCTAAACCAGGCAAGGCAAGAAAAAACCCAGGCACAGCAAGACTTGCAAGTGATTAATAAGTCCTTACAAGCGGCTAACGCCAAACAACGGCTAACGCAAGCCCAACTCAACCGTACTATTAGCCAGCAAGCCAAAACCCAAACTCAACTCCAACAAACTCGAAGTCAGTTAGGGAAAGTGGCAACTCAGTACCAACAAGCCATAACAGAACTGCAAAGCGTTGACGATCAAAGAAAAGCGCTACAAGCAGCAGTTGAACAACTAAAAACAGAACGTCAAAGACTATACGCCGAAGCGAAAAAAGCGATTGATCAAGCCAAAACAGCCATTGAAAAACGCGACCGCGAACTTGCCAACCGAAAGGTAGCGATTGAATTACGCGATCAAAAAATTACTCAATTAGATCAACTGATTCAAAAACGTAATCAAGAAATTACTTCACGAGAGCAAGTGATTGCCAAACGTGAATCTCGCCTCAAAGAATTAGAAAGACAACAAGATTATTTAGAACAAGAAGTAGCTAGGCTAGAAAAATATTACCAGTCATATCGAGACTTGCGTTTAGGTAAACTAGCGCTGGTTCGTGGTCAAGTTTTGGCCGCAGCTGTCATTCAAGTTAACCAAGCTGCCGCTGCTCGTCAAGCGGTGACGCAACTTTTACAAGAAGCTAATCGGAATGCCAATATTGAATTAACCGAGCCTGGTGCAAATCCTGAAAATGTAGAGACATTGCGGATTACCCAAGAGAGGATTGAGCAACTGATTAAACAGATTGATGATGGTCGAGAATACGTTGTACGAATTTTCTCTGCTGGTAACTACGTCAGAGGAGAAAAACAAATAGAATTTTTTGCTGATTCAGCGCGAAATCAATTGGTTTTTTCTGGAGGTGAGGTACTGGCTTCTACTACTGCCAATCCCAAAACCATGACATCTTATCAGATGCGGCAAAGATTGGATTTGTTGATTTCTGCCTCCCAATTTCGCGCTCGTAATGCTGGAATCGTAGAAAGTGTGCAAATAGATGGTACTTTTCTACGCTTTGTTGCTCAACTTCAGCAGTACAATCAACCATTAGAGATTAAAGCGATCGCCGCAGAAGACACTTACACAGCGGGACCTCTGAGAGTAAAATTAGTGGTAATTTTCAATGGTCAAGTTATTTTAAGTACTTAAAATAATATTAATATAAAGAAAACTTATTTAATATGACTTTTAGTGAATTTTCACCAACGCAACCAGTCATTTTAGGTTTTGATCCAGGTAAAGATAAGTGTGGTTTAGCAGTTATCGGACTAGATCGGCAACTGTACTATCACCAAGTTGTACCTGCAAAAGAAGCGATCGCTACCATTGAAACATTACGCCAAAGGTATCCTGTTTCGCTGTTAGTAATGGGCGACCAAACCACAGCTAAACGGTGGAAACAGCAACTTTATCAAGAATTAGTAGAGCCTTTAAATGTCATTTTAGTAAATGAACGCTATAGCACCTTAGAAGCACGCGATCGCTATTGGCAGATGTATCCACCTAAGGGATTAACAAAACTATTGCCACAGGGGATGCGGCAGCCGCCACGACCAATAGATGATATTGTTGCCATTCTCTTAATTGAAAGATATTTAAATCGCCTCACTGAATCAGCAATGAAAAGTGAGGAGTGAGAACTTACGTCATGAATCCATAACTTATACTTTCAATTCTTAAAGTTCTGCTCGAATAGTAAAAGCATAGTCTCCTCCAGGCTCTAATTGGTAATCTTGTTGCTCTAAGAAGCGACCAAGGGGTTCTTTAATTAAGGCGCGGCCTTGAGAAGGTTTAACAGACAATTCTCCTTGGCGGAAATGCCACTGGAAATGCCACTCAAAGTCACCCGCGCTGACTTCGCCCTCAAGGAGACCGTGTTGCCAGGATTGGCGAATAATTCTGACATGGGCGATGGTTTCTGGCAGGCGTTTGGCACTCACAATGCTTTATGATGTCAAGTGTGGAATAAAAGCTAACTATGTAGCCTACTTCTTTTATTTACCAAACATAGCTTAAATAGACAAACTGACAAAGTGAGTATTTACAGTCGAGGATTTTTACTTCAAACGGCTGAATTTGTGGCTGAATGTTTAGACTAAGTAAGTCCTTCTCCTTCTAAAAAAGCGGTAGCAATATAAAACATTGCGTAATAGCCACGAGATGCTGCAAATTCAGCAAAACCTTTTTGATTGACTTCTTCCGCTGCTTGCAAACTCCTCTCGGCTTTTTCTAGGAGTCTTTGTTGTTCAGGGGTCATATTACTAACCCATCTTGTCTGACATTACGGAAGAAACCACTATTATAATTTTCAAGTTGATCGCGGGTAGCAAAAGTGCAACTAACTAATTAAAACATTATATTCTAAACATAAATCTGCAATAATTTGACTTATTTTTTCGCTTTCTTGAGAGTAGTTAAAAACATCTTTTAATACAATTAAAATATCAATATCTGAGTTTGGTTGTGCTGTTCCTCTAGCTTGTGAACCAAATAAAATTAGTTTGTCTAACTGTTCTCCATAAAGTTGTTTTAAGTTTTCATGTATCTGGGTTAAAACTGTTGAAATTGTTTGATTTAGCATAAGTTTAAATAAACAATTACTTTTATTTTATGTCTATTTTAACTCAAAAAATATCGCACAAAACATATCAGGCTGTTTGGTAGTTGTAGAGAAAGAGCGATCGCAAACTGTGCCTAGACTATCACTCACGATGGTATATCATTTATCTACTATGTAGTCTGTCTCCCATAGCAATAACTTCATGCCTTTTTCCGATTTCACTAATCCTTACCAAAATCCGGCTGATGTACCAGAGAAGTATCGCCAGCATATAAATCTACAGAAGTTTTTTTTGTCTGATGGCTCTGGTAGATATGTGCGTCCACTTGAAGATCCTGTGACAATTTGGGCAATTGAAGTTTTAGAGACAGATTACGGGGTTCCATTAGAGGCTATGGAACTAGAACTGTCTAACATAACTGCATCTCGCCAGATGTTTGGCAGGTCTGATTTAGTAATTTATGATGATCGTTATGTTGGCTCTGGGACAGGTTTAGATGTAGCTTTCATCATGTTAGAAGCGATGGAACCTAGCAAGAAGTTAGGAGGTAATGAGGAACTCGGTTGGAACTACCATTTCAAGCAATTAGAAGTTTATATGAGTGCTTCACCTTCTGCCCGTTATGCAATTTTAACTAGTGGTAAGCACACAGAAATATATCGTCGTGACCTTGACTATCCAAGAAAGTTAGAAGTTATTGGCGATTTACCTAAATATGAAAGCGCCCGTCAAGCCGCACAGCACAGTGACTACACTGTAATTCTTAATCCCAGTGAACCAGATGGGATTCAAACAGGACTAACGCCGCTAATCCGTGATAAGTTTCGGGAGGTTTTAGGAGATACACGTTCTGGATGTCACTCAATTCTCAGAGATAACGAAGGTTTGCAACCACAAGAAGCCGTTGATGCAATGGTCAAATTTTTGTTTGCTAAGTGGTACGACGAGCAAGCAACAATTGACTCAAAAGTGTTGAATGCTAAGAAAAATCTGATAAAAACAGCCCAAAATATGTTAAATTTTGGGCTGAAGATTAAAGTATATCTATTTGATAGTGATTATAAATTCATTTCCCAAGATTGTCAAAGGTATCTTGAAAGGACTGCCAAAAAACGATTATCCAGTATTGAACAGTCGTCTGTTCTTTGAGTGCTGGCTATCTTATGTTATGGATAACAGCTTAACAAGTATGCGAGATTTATTTAACAGATTAAACAACACAGGATTCGAGGTAGATATTTCTACTTTCTCTAAAGCAAATTTACATCGGAGCCAAAAACCCTTTCAAGAAATTTACCAAAAATTAAATGAATTAGTGCAGAAGAAAGTTCAAAATAAATTACACGATAAATATGCGATTTGTCCAATTGATTCAACAATTATTACTCTCACCAGTAAATTGTTATGGGTGCTAGGTCATCATCAGGTAAAACTTTTTAGTTCTCTAAATTTAGCTACTGGAAGTCCATCAGATAACTTCATAAATTTTGGACATGATCATGATTATAAATTTGGTTCCAAAATGATGTCTAGTCTCCCAGTAAATGGTGTTGGGGTAATGGATAGGGGTTTTGCCGGATTAAAATTTATTCAAGAATTAGTACAAGAAAACAAATATTTTGTCTTGCGGATAAAAAATAATTGGAAACTAGAATTTGAGGATGCAAGTGGATTAGTAAAAGTAGGTGCATCTGATGATGCTCAAGCCTATAGAGTCATTAATTTTTGTGATCTAGAAACTAAAACTGAATTTCGCTTGGTGACTAATTTACCAGAGTCGGGAGATGCAGCTGTTCATGATGACGAAATTAGGGAGATTTATCGATTACGTTGGGGAGTTGAACTCTTGTGGAAGTTTTTAAAAATGCACTTAAAGCTTGACAAATTAATTACTAAAAACGTCAATGGTATCACCATACAAATTTACGTTAGTTTAATAGCTTATCTAATTTTACAGTTATTATCTATCCCACAACAATGGGGACATACACTATTAGATAAATTCCGCTATCTTCAATCTTGTATGTGTCAAAAAATCAGCTATGTTCATTGGTTTGAGGAGATGATGTTTTGCTGACTAATTTAAGCTTTTGAGACTTAGTGTAACTAACAATGTAAAGTTTTGTACCAGTATTCAACATTTCTGATACAATCTAAATCTTTATGTGTAGAAGCTGAAAACCTACTCACTGAAGCAAAAGCCCGTGTTGAGCGCATGATATTGGGAGAAGAAGAGGTGACATGAAGGAGGGCAGCAAATACCAGCCACTCCTAAATTTCTTATGTGGCAGTGATCAAAATGAAATAACTCTATCATTTGTTGAAATCGAAAGTTTAATAAAAGATTCCTTACCCAATTCAGCAAAAAGTAAACGGGCTTGGTGGAGTAATCGCAGCAAAGGCGCATTACAAGCTTCAGCCTGGATAGAAGCAGGATATCGGGTTGAAGATGTTGATTTTGATCAGCAGCAAGTAAAATTTTACAAACCTCCTAATAACTTTCAAGTTCAGGTTAAAGGTGACACTGTACTGTGGAATGGCGAATTAATCAAAGCACTGCGTCTTCACATGGGTTTAACACAGGCAGAATTTGCAGAAAGACTTGGAGTCTATCAGCAAACAGTTAGCCAATGGGAAAACAAAGCCTATCAGCCAACCCTCGCTACATCGAAATATCTAACTTTAGTTGCTGTTCAGGCTGGATTCAAATACATAGAGAGAGGTTAGAAGTCAAAAGAATTTTTGGATCTGTCTGTTGACATTTTACAATGTAAGTTTTATTTTTGTCAATATACAATCTACATTGTAAAATGAATATTCAAAACACCGAACCCAAAGCCCTCTTCCTCTCCCCCGACGGCAACGTATACCCCGATAACCTAATTTGCACTGGCATCATCCCCGGAGAACTCGACGGCAAACCCTGCCCCCATTCCCAAGCAGGGCGCTTTCCTGGAATTAAACCTCTAAATCCTGAAGACTCAAACTACACCATCGACAAAGGAAAACCAGGCGACCTCTGCCCAACTTGCGCCAAACAACAACTTGCACACCTTGGACACTGGCAAGGTCACAGAAATCAAATATTCCCTGAAGAACTGCGATCGCTGCGCTTGTTCAAGTGCCGGATGTGGCTATGGCTAGTTGTCCCAGGACTTCACGACCATGATGCAACCCAGCTTTTACCACAAAATCTATGAGATGAGAGTGTTTAGAAGTGATGAAAACACACTCACACCTACAGCAACCCGGCAACAAAATTACAAATCTTGTCAAAAGCCAGCAAATAAGTTTCCGACGCTTCCTGCTGGCTCTTGGCTCCCTAACAAAAGGAGACATTCACCATGATAAAACCAGTTATTGCCCAAAATCATCCTTGGGTGATAGTCAGAACTGTAGTGATTACCCAATCTCACACCGTAGCCCATT
>JBBSOP010000317.1:0-6237 GCA_038259655.1 Chroococcales cyanobacterium | reverse complement strand
GTAGCAATTTTAATGGGGGAACCACTTTTGTGACAAGGTGGACGACCGAGTACGTGACAATCGAATAAACGGGCGTATAGGCGTAAAGCTTGGATAGCAGTAAGGTTTTTCAGCCCCAGCAAGAAATGATTGTGGTAGAAGGTGAGTTGATATTTGAGCGATCGCATACTAATATCATGACAACCTCCCGTTTCTTCCCCTAAATGGATTAAATAAGCTTCTGGGTCATACCAAATTTTATATCCCGTCTGCCGCAGCCGCAAACAAAAATCTGATTCCTCGCGCACTGCACTACCGCGAAACCTTTCATCAAACTTCAGTCCGTGGTTAGTAAAAATTTCGCGGCGAAAAGACATATTACAACCTCTGGCGGTCAGAACTTGCTGGGGTTTGATTGTATGTACTAAATCAATATGATACCAAGCAATTCCTGGGTCCATCGCTTGGGGAGGCAAATATTCAATTTGTAATTCTCCACCAGAATGACCTAGTTTCATTCTGTCAAAAACTCGCCCAGCTACAGCCCCCACTTCGGGATTTTGCTGATAGTTTTTTGCGTGAGCTGCGAGAAAATCTGGGGTTAATTTAACATCATCATCAATAAATAAAATTATTTCACCATTTGAGCGCCGTACACCATAATTACGCGCCCCTGGTAAACTTGCCCAATCGAGATGAAACCATTTGATTTTACCTAGTGCTGCCATTTCTTCTAGGTAAGCTTGAACTTCTGGTTTATGTTTAGGAGATTGGTCTACTACTAAAACCTCAAAATTTGGATAGTCCTGATTGAGAACATCCACAACACTATCCCGTAGCGTTTCCTCTCGCCCATAAGTTGGGATAATTACAGAAATTAAAGGCAAATCAATCATGTGCTTTGATACTCATATAAATTTGCTGTTTTGATGATAGAGTCGCCTGCCATGATTACTTTTTATCTCACTACAAACCTTTAATCATTTACGCCGTACTACTTAGAGGTTTTTTCTGGGTTGCTTGTTGAGAAGTAGTATTTTCCTTCTCTTGTTTATCTAAAACTGGTAATTTAAATAACACTCCTGCAAAAAACCAATAATAGACAGCTACCGGGTCAACATCTAAAGGGTAGTAGTAGGTGTTGTAACTAATAAACAATATAAACACCCATAAAGCAGCTCCGTAACTGCGGAAATTACGGTTTTTTATAGAACGATATGTCTTAAAACCAGTGAATGTCAGGGTAGTAACTAAACCAACAAAACCCAGCAATCCTAAAATGCCTACCTCGTATAGTACTTTTGGGTAATAGGTTTCGACAAGTTTTGTTACACCTAATGCCCGCGCCGAATTAGTCGCTCGACCTAAACCGCTTCCTAGAGGACTATCTACACTTTTCCAATTTTCCTCAAATTGCTGAACGATAAATTCTTGGGGCGGTGAAGCTTCCCAACGGCTGCTAAAACTATCTAGTCTTTCTTGGACGACGACAGGGTTAGTGACCATAGCAACTCCCAGCACTAAAGCAAGACCCACACCTATGGGGATAAAACGTTTAAGGTTCTTAATTTGACCAGTGAGCAATAGTAAAATTACAAAGCAGGTGGGTACTAAACCTAAGGCAATTCTTTGCCCAGAAACTACTGCGTTGACAAAGACCAAGGCTAAGGAACCTAAACCTGTCAGTCGCCAAAATATTGAAGGGTCAGTAAAACCTGTAGCAAAGGCAAAAAAGGTACTAGAAATTAAAAACCATGCCCATTGCCAAGGTGCAACAAAGGTTCCCGGTAAGCGAATCGTTCCCTGGCTAGGACTATAGACTAAGGAACCACCAAAATAACACCGAGCTTCTAATGTTGCTTTAAATAAAGCACTACCTTCGGCATTTCTAGTGCCTTCACATACTCCAGTTAATAACAATAGATATTGCAGAACTCCCAGCAGACAGCAAACAAATATCAAAGAAACCTGTAGGCGCGATAAAAATAGAAAATCCCGCTTATTGCGGATGAGATAGTAAGCACAACCAATTAGGGGAACATAACCCAAAAATACTTTCAATCCCAAAATCCCCATACCTATGGGTATTTCATTTGGTGGTTTTTCTAGAAGTCCAACGGCTGGTGGATTGAGTTGTTGCCCACCATTAATAAACAGCAATGTTAATAGACACAAGCCTAATAAAATAAATAGTGGGGTTCTAATCGCTTTGGGGAGAATTATAGGTAGTCCTTGCTTGCGACAACTTTGCCAAATTGCAATCAAAGCTGGAATGTAGAAAGCATCTTTGGTCAATTGCAGAATCGGACTGTTACCAATGTAATAAGTAATAGTACCCCCAAAAGGCACATAAATCAGAAAAGCGAAAAGAGCTTGACGGGGATATTTGTAGGAAAGAGACAAGACAAATATTGACAAGACACCTGGAACTGCTGCCTTAATTCCACCTACTAAAGCAAGTAAAATGCCAAAGAAGACACCGCCAAAGGCGGCGGTGGTAAGCAAACTAGTAAGTTCTTTGCGTGCTTGGGCTGCTTTGCGTTTTTGAGCTAACCTTTCTTTAAGACTAAGGGTGGGAACTTCCTTTTTGACCTGTTCTTTTGATTTTTTCGATTTCTGTAATTTAGATTTAAATTTTTGCACATCAGCACCTTAAAGGATGTTTAAAGAGTCGTTAACACAGAATTTGATAAGTTATACAATCCAAATTCCTTTCTAATTGATTCCTTTAAGAACCTCCGGTTAAAAATATTAAACTTTAGCCGATTTGAATCATAAAACAGGTGTTCTCCTGTTTCTAAAACATAAACTGCACCTGCAAATGGTAATGGCTTAATAACTTGGGAATTATTCTTTAAAATGTTTCTAACTTGTTCATGATCTATATAATATTTATAATACCCATAGCCACGGTTATATTCTGCCTTTTCGGGAATAAAATTCAAGCCATAGCGAAGAATATTACAAGTGCCGCACATCTTATAAAAATTGCTTCTTTTGAGATAAATGTATTTACTGCCGTCTTGATATTTATAACCTTTATTGATAAACCATCCATTACTATTGGGATTTTGGTTGACAAACTTAGCTAAATTTTTACTAACACAATCATCAGCATCAACTGCCATCGTATGTGTAGGATAAAATTGCTGAGCATAGATTAATCCTTTTAATATTTTCCGTCCCTTATCTGTATTGCCTTGAGCTACAGAGTTTGTTTCATTTGCCGGTGGAAAATCAACTTTCAAATATGTGATGTGAGGATGAGCGAAATCTATTCTGGGCTTTTCATGACAAACAACAATAACGCGAAAATCGGGTGACGTTTGATTGCAAACGGATTTGATGCATCTTTCAAATAGTTTTGTTACGCGCTCCCAAGATTTGGAGACTTGCGGGCTTTTGAGTGGAATAACAAAAACAAGCATCTTCAATTAAGTGACGTAAAATAACAAAAAAACTAAAGTTAAATAATAACTTATATTTAGTTGAAATGCTAGAATTATAAGCAGTTTAAGTTTCTAGAAAGACCAGCTATACCAATTCGTAATTCGTGAGCAAGTCGTAGTCATTTCATCATATTAGGATCTTTTACAAAACGAGGTGGATAACAAAATGAAAGCGATCGAAGTTACTGGCAAGATTGACGCTCAAGGGAATCTAATTTTAGATGAGCCGATTCTAGAAACGACTTACCCTCATCAGGTGCGGGTGATTGTCTTAGTTCCAGAACAGGTAGAAGCAGAAGATGTTGACCCTGATGATACACCAACGGAAGAGATTAAAGCCAGCTTAAGGAGAGCTTTACGACAAGCAAAAGCCAAGCAAACTAGACCGATTAGTGAGCTATGGAACAGAATTGATGCAGAGTGATAACGCTATTACAATTCGGTTCTCTGATGAATTTGAGGAGGAACTTTACAGACTTTCTAAGCGATTCCGTAATATTCGCTCTGATGTTCAACCGATGATCGAACAATTACAACAAGGGAATGTGATTGGAGAGAGAATTGCCGGAATAGGTGAGCAGTATGCTGTTTATAAGGTGAGAGTTCGCAATAGTAATATCCAAAAAGGTAAAAGTGCTGGATATCGTTTAATTTATCAGCTTGAGTCACTTACAAGTATTTTGCTACTAATAATTTATTCCAAATCTGACCGAGAATATATTGGTGCTAATGAAATTCGAGACATTGTAAATGATTTTAATAATGAAGAAGGTTAAATTTTTGTATTTTCTTGAGAAAGCGATCGCACACCAATAAATATTTCCTAAATCCCAAATCCGAAACACCTCCAACCTCAAGAAAGTCATATTATTAGCTACAGGCTCCACTACGTATCTGGGAATGTGAGGAATGTCAAATCTTGTTAAGCGTAAGTCACGCCAACTTAAACGCCGTCCCTTGGGCTTATTTTTGGTCATTTTAGCTTGGAGTTTAACTATGGGTTGGCTTTTGGCATCGACAACTAGCGTTTACAGTGCTACTCCCGCCTCAGAAGTTGGCACAGTTGATGTAGTACCGGCACAATACCAACTAGGACAAGAACTATATTTAAATAACTGTTCTACTTGTCACATTGCCATACCACCAGCTGTATTACCCACCCAAACTTGGAAAAATCTTTTAGAAGACTCACAGCATTATGGCGCACAACTTCAGCCTTTAGTCGATCCGCCTCGCATTCTCGTGTGGAGATATCTTTCTACTTTTTCCCGTACACAGCTAAAAGAGGAAGCAACACCCTATCGCGTTAATAACTCTCGTTATTTTAAGGCTTTGCATCCCCAAGTCGATTTGCCGCGTCCCTTGCAAATTGGCAGTTGCGCCAGTTGTCATCCTAGCGCTAGTGACTATAATTTCCGCAAACTCAGCCAAGAGTGGGAAAAGTAGAGAAGATAGGGGGACAAAGGAGAAAAACTTCCCCTACTTCCCCTGCCCCCTGCTCTTTCGGTCTACACTACCTAGCAAGGTCGGCGTTCTCTGCCTCAGTTGGAGGTGAAATGATACTATTAAAAGAGTTTCAAATTTAAACTATAAAATAAAACCAATCAGCTTATAAAACGATTGGATTTGCTTTTGGTGTTTTTGAGTTAATTCTCCTTTGATACCCATCCACAACCAAGACGGCTGGGTTGGGTTAAATTCTTATAATCAATGCCAAACCTTTAATTCCCATCACCCTTGATTTACTTCCATAAACTGCCATGCTAAAACTCTTGTTGGGCGATCCCAACGCTCGTAAACTTAAAAAATACCAACCTTATATCAGTGAAGTTAACCTCTTAGAAGAAGATGTTAAAACTCTTTCCGATGACGAGTTAAAAGGCAAAACAGCAGAGTTTAGACAGCGAATTGCCAAAGGCGAAACCCTGGACGATATCTTGCCTGAAGCTTTCGCTGTAGTCAGGGAAGCAGGTAAGCGAGTTTTAGGTTTACGGCATTTCGATGTCCAAATATTAGGTGGTGTCATTCTCCACTCTGGGCAAATTGCAGAAATGAAAACCGGGGAAGGCAAAACCCTGGTTGCTACCTTACCGAGTTATTTAAATGGCTTGACTGGCAAAGGTGTACACGTTGTTACAGTCAATGATTATCTAGCTCGTCGTGACGCAGAATGGATGGGACAGGTACATCGTTTTCTGGGCTTGAGTGTGGGGTTAATTCAAGCGAGTATGACCCCCTCAGAACGTCAGAAAAACTATGAGTGTGATATTACCTACGTCACCAATAGTGAAGTGGGTTTTGACTACCTGCGGGATAATATGTCTACATCAATGGCTGATGTGGTGCAACGCCCCTTCAACTATTGTGTAATTGACGAGGTAGACTCGATTTTAATTGATGAGGCGCGGACACCGCTGATTATTTCTGGGCAGGTAGAAAGACCTACAGAAAAATATTTAAAAGCAGCCGAAATTGCATTTACTCTCAAAAAAGATGAGCATTACGAAGTTGATGAAAAAGCTCGTAACGTCTTGTTAAGTGATGAAGGTTTTGCGGAATCAGAAAATCTTTTGGGAGTTACAGATTTATTTGACCCTGAAGATCCGTGGGCGCACTTCATGTTCAACGCTATTAAAGCCAAAGAACTGTTCCTTAAGGATGTAAATTACATCGTTCGGAATGGGGAAGTGGTCATTGTGGATGAATTTACCGGACGGGTACTACCTGGACGGCGTTGGAGTGATGGTCTACATCAGGCAATTGAAGCTAAAGAGCATGTAGATATTCAGCCGGAAACTCAAACACTAGC
>JBBSOP010000316.1:0-6240 GCA_038259655.1 Chroococcales cyanobacterium | reverse complement strand
TAAGAATCTGATTTGTGCCATTAAATTGCTGATTACCATAACCGAGACTGCCACCTAAATCACCTAAAGCTTTGACACCTGCTGTACTGTTTTGTAATAAGAAGGTAAACCCATCTGCTCCATTATTGCCATTGCCACCACTCAATTGAAACTGAAAATGAGTGTCGAAAGAAGTATTGGCATCCAAACCAATCGGCGTATTATAAAAAGCACTCCCTACTTGATTTTTGGCAGCAGTAGTTAAGTTCAAAGCGTTATTTGTTTTACCTGCTGTGCCATTTATTGTTAGTCCATTGAGACTAGAAAAGTCTGCGTAGTTGATGTTATTAGAAGAAGAGAAAGTCCAATTATCAATATTTTGACTATTAGTAAAAGCACCTGTGCCACCACTGAAGCCTACATAGGCTTGAGAACCTACAACTCCAGTCAAATCGACGTTGTAGTTAAGTAAGGCAGTTAACGGCTTAACTGTATCATTACCAACATACACATTCAAGTTGTTGGTTGATCCATCGTAATCTACCCAAGCATCCAACATAGCTCCACTGTTGAGTTGGAAACTAGGAGTACCAATTGCCTTTGGTGATGTTACATCACCATTGAGTAACACTGCTATATGGTTGTTATTTGCATCCCAACTATTTTTGTAAGTATCAAACTCAATTGCTAGGCTTTTAAGAATCTGATTTGTGCCATTAAATTGCTGATTACCATAACCGAGACTGCCACCTAAATCACCTAAAGCTTTGACACCTGCTGTACTGTTTTGTAATAGGAAGGTAAACCCATCTGCTCCATTATTGCCATTGCCACCACTCAATTGAAATTGAAAATGAGTGTTGAAATAAGTATTGGCATCCAAACCAATCGGCGTATTATAAAAAGCACTCCCTACTTGATTTTTGGCAGCAGGAGTTAAGTTCAAAACGTTATTTGTTTTACCTGCTGTACCATTTATTGTTAATCCATTGAGACTAGAAAAGTCTGTGTAGTTGATGTTATGAGAGGGTGGGGTAGCCAGCACATATTCATACGCCTCCACTGCTGGCAAATCAAGGGGGCTTAGTGTTTCAATCGTACCAGTGCTAAACTCTAAATCCCAGTTACCTCCTTGGGTTGCATTGCCTGTAAGATCATCAGAACCTGCCACATCTGCCCCGGTTAGCTGGTGGATTTGCTCTACAAAATCCTTACCTTGCTCTCCTTGGGCAACATTGCAACCATAAAATAGGATGTCTGCCCCCGGTATCAGCGCTTGTTTCCAACGCTGCAAATCTTCGGCATATTTACTTAAATCAACTGAGTTGAGGCGGGTTTCCCCAAACTGCAAACTTCCCTCACTGCCATGAGAGAAAATATGTACTCCCGCCACACCACTTTGTTGTTCTAATATTTGACTCATTTGGTCAAGTTCATTGCCAGTAGGGTCAAGGATGTATATTTTTGTGTCAGACTTGAAGCCAGTAATTAAGCTTTGATAGTCAGGCAACGTAGCATCAACAAAAGCTAAGTCCGAATTTGTGCCTAGGTTAGACTGTGCAGAAAGATCTTGTGCGTCAAACATCAGCAAATTCACCCAATATATATCAGCAATATACGAGCAAAATTTTACTTCAATATGGACAATTTATTAAAGGTCAGTGGGAAACTTCACTCACAAGGGGATAGAGTTTCCCCTCCTTTTTCACTTTTTATATCAGCCGTAAGATGTCCGCACGACAATTTCGTGTTATACAATTTAGCTGCACAAACGAGTTTAAAAACACGCCTTAGCTTTGTTTCCTATAATTTATGAGTTCTCAAAATTTAGAATTAACAATAGGTTGGCTATATCCAACGCTGATGAGTACTTATGGCGATCGCGGTAATGTTATTACTATAGAACGTCGCGCTCAGTGGCGGGGATACACTGTCAAAGTTTTACCTCTAGATCAAAACACCACAGCCGCAGATATTAAAACCGTAGATGTAATCGTTGGTGGTGGCGCACAAGATCGCCAGCAAGAAATTGTCATGCGTGATTTGCAAGGTGCAAAAGCCGATGCGATGCGGGAGAAAATTGAAAATGGGACACCAGGAGTATTTACCTGTGGTTCTCCCCAATTATTAGGACATTATTATGAACCAGGATTAGGACAGCGAATTGAAGGTTTGGGAATACTCGATTTAGTTTCTATCCATCCTGGTGAAAATACTCAACGTTGTATTGGCAACTTGGTAATTGAAGTTACAGCTTCACGCCTAGCGCAAGATTTAACAGAAATGACAGGTAGAAAACCTTATTTAGTGGGTTTTGAAAATCATGGCGGACGCACCAAACTAGGTAAAGTAGAAGCATTGGGGCGTGTGGTGTATGGTTTGGGCAATAATGGTGAAGATGGTACAGAAGGAGCATTTTATCAAAATGCGATCGCTACTTATTCCCACGGGCCATTGTTACCCAAAAATCCCTTTGTGGCTGATTGGTTAATTCAAACAGCGTTACGTCTTAAATATCAGCAGCCTATTACTTTACAACCTTTAAATGACGAACTGGCTACACAAGCGCGACAAGCAATGTTTAAGCGATTAAAGGTTAGTTTGCCAAGCCACAACTAATTCAGTTATCAGTTATCAGTCTGATAACTGTTCGGGCAAATCTTCAATTAAGCTCTGCTTAGGCTGGACTGGTCAGGCATCTTTGAAGTCGAGTAATAATAATATCATTCACGTTGCATTTCTAGCTTTTACTCGCTCATTTGCTCAAAGTCCATGACTGAAACCTCCCCTAAACCGATTGTAACAACCGCCCTTTTACCTGCAAATGAGGTAGAACGGTTAGAGGCACTGCGGCGATACAATATTCTCGACACCCCGCCGGAAGTTGCGTTTGATCGTATCACCTCCTTGGCAGCGCGTTTATTTAATATGCCGATCGCTCTGGTTTCCCTGGTTGATGAATCGAGAGGCTGGTTTAAATCTTCCTATGGCTTTGATGGGCGCGAAGCGCAGCGAGATGAGACTATTTGCAGTTTGGCACTGTTATCTAACGAAATCTTAGTCATTCCCGATACTAGGCAAGATAATCGTCTCGCTTGTAATCCATTTGTACAAAATGAACCAGGTCTGCGGTTCTATGCTGGCGCGCCATTACTTACTCAAGATGGCTTCAACTTAGGCACTCTGTGTTTGTTAGATACACAACCACGTGATGCCTTAACTGATGAGCAAAAAGCTATCTTGGCGGATCTTGCCGCAATGGTGATGGATGAACTAGAACTGCGATTAGCAGCCTGTAAAATTGCTCAAATCGATGCAGCATCGCTAGAAGTGACTCAGGGTGTTTCTGCTGTGACGGGTGAAGCCTTTTTTTCTGCTCTAGTACAACATTTGAGCAAAGTAATGGGGGTTGATTATACCTACATTGGTATAGTAGACGGAGATAACCAAGAAGCAATCCGCACAATTGCCACCTACGCCAAGGGTGAGATTATCGATAACTTTGCATACTTACTGCATGATACTCCCTGCCAAGAAGTACTCCAAAAAAGAAAATTTTGCTGCTATCCCAATCAAGTCCAAGCTTTATTTCCCAACGCACCTCTTTTAGAACCTTTAAATGTGGAAAGTTATGTAGCAATACCATTTTTTGATACAACGGGCGCACCCCTCGGTTTACTGAGCGTGATGGATGGCAAGCCTTTGACAAATATTTACCTATCCCAATCTTTATTAACCATCTTTGCTTTACGCATCGCCACCGAACTGGAGCGACAGCAAACAGAAGCAGCACGGCAACAAGCCCACGATGAGTTAGAGCTATTAGTTAAACAACGAACGGCTGAATTATCCCAAGCAAACGAATTACTCCACTTGGAAATTGCCCAGAGACAGCAAGCTCAAACAGCACTGCAAAAAGAACAGGAATTACTCAGAGTGTTGCTTGATAATGTACAGGCAGGAATTGTAGCGTGTAATGCCGAGGGGATTTTGACTTTATTTAATCGAGCAGCACGAGAATTTCATGGCTTGCCGGAGCAACCACTACCGCCTGAAGAGTGGGCAGAATACTACGACTTGTATTTATCTGATGGCAAAACGCGGATGTCTAAAAACGAGATTCCGCTGTTTCGAGCCTTGCAAAGACAGATAATCAAGAATGTGGAAATGGTGATTGCGCCCAAACAGGGAAGAGCAAAGACACTACTTGCCAGTGGACAAGCGATCGCTGATAGCCAGGGCAAACAACAAGGGGCAGTCGTTGTCATGCACGACATCACCGAACGCAAACAAGTAGAAGCCGAACGTGTCCAATTAATGCGGCAGCAAGTTCAAGAGCAAAATGCCCGTCTAGAAGCAGAAGCCGACCAGCGGCGTTCGGCATTTCTCGCAGAAATCAGCACAGCGCTAGCATCCTCATTAAATTATGAACGTACTTTGGCAAGTGTTGCGAATCTGGTAGTGCCGTTCTTTGCAGATTGGTGTGCGATCGATTTATTACAAGAAAATCAATTTATTCATCGGGTTGCTGTTGCTCACCGCGATCCAAGCAAAGTGAAATGGGGCTGGGAACTTCATCGGCAATATCCCAGAACAATCGACGAGTTGGAGGGAGTACCCAAGGTGCTGCGGACTGGGAAAACCGAAATGGGGGCTGAAATTCCAGATGCTGCATTGGTGACGGTGGCTCAAGACGCTGAACATCTGCGAATCTTGCGCGAACTGGGCTTAAAATCTGCCATTGTCTCACCGTTGATTGCCCGTGGACAGATTTTAGGGGCAATTTCTTTTGCTACAGCTGAATCTGATCGCCGTTATGGTGAGGCAGATCTAGCGTTGGCAGAAGACATCACCCATCGAGCCGCGATCGCCATTGATAATGCCCGCCTCTACCTAGAAGCCCAGCAGTCGCGGCAAGCCGCAGAGCACTCTGCCGAACACATTACTCGGCTTCAGTCTGTAACAGCTGCTTTTTCGGAATCGTTAACTCCTGTTCAGGTGGCAGATGTAATTGTAGATCAAGGAATTGCAGCTCTCAATGCTAACTTTGCCCTTGTTGCTTTAATTAATGAAACGGGTACTGAGCTTGAAGTCATACGAGTTGCGGGCTGCGAACCTGAGCAAATCAAAGCTTGGCAGCGGTTTTCACTCAATGAGTCTGTGCCTTTAGCTGAAGCCGTGCGAACTGGACAGCCGATTTGGGCAGAACCGTCACAAGCCAGAGCCATCCGCTATCCACATCTGACAAAACAGTATGAGCAGTACAACTTTGATGCTTGGATTTCCGTTCCGTTGATGGTTGAAGGTCGGGCAGTCGGGGGGATGTCCTTTGGTTTCATTGAACCGCAATACTTGGATAGAAAGCAACAAGTGTTTATTTTATCGCTGGCACAACAATGCGCCCAGGCGATCGCCCGGACTCGCCTCTACGAAGCAGAACAAACAGCAAGAAGTGCAGCAGAAGCTGCCAACCGAGTCAAAGATGAATTTCTGGCGGTGTTGTCCCATGAATTGCGTACACCCCTAAACCCTATTTTGGGATGGTCACGGTTACTTCAGTCCCAAAAATTAGACCCTATAAAGACAACTGAAGCGTTAAAAACTATCGAGCGTAATGCTAAGTTACAAGCTCAATTAATTGAAGATTTGTTGGATATCTCTCGGATTCTGCAAGGTAAACTGAATCTGAATGTGACTTCAGTTGATTTGGCATCAATAATTAGTGACGCAATGGAAACGGTTCGGTTGGCAGCTGAAGCAAAGTCAATTCAAATACAAACGATGCTACAACCTAATGTAGGGAAAGTTGCTGGCGATTTTAGCCGCTTACAGCAAGTCGTTTGGAACCTGCTCTCGAATGCCATTAAGTTCACGCCCTCAGGAGGGCAAGTAGAAATTCGCCTAGAACGCTTTGACTCATTAGCTAAAATGACAGTTAGCGATACTGGTGAAGGTATTCTTCCTCAGTTTCTCCCTTATGTATTTGATTACTTCCGTCAAGCTGATAGCACGACAACCAGAAAGTTTGGTGGGTTGGGATTAGGACTAGCAATTGTTCGTCAATTAGTTGAGTTACATGGTGGCACAGTTCAAGCTGAAAGCCTGGGAGAAGGTCTGGGAGCAACCTTTGAGGTGAGGCTACCACTGTTGTTAACTCAAGAGCATACAAATCAAGAACATGAGTCAGTCGAGCAAGCTTTCAGCTTAAATGGCATGAAGATTTTGATAGTAGATGATGATGCTGATAGCCGCGAGTTTTTT
>JBBSOP010000315.1:0-6242 GCA_038259655.1 Chroococcales cyanobacterium | reverse complement strand
TTTAAAACAGGGTTTCGAGGAGCGCAATCTCGCTATGGTAAAGGAAGCAGAAAAACTGGCGCAATATTGGCAACAGCGGCTGGCTACTGAATGTCCAGAAAAAAGTGTCGCTACTAGAGAAAGTATTATTTTCTGGCTGCTGGGACGGGATTTAAAACGGTTTGATCTGCTTAGCCCGAAAGAACTTGATATTGCTAAACAAGCAATGGAATATCGCTGGAAAATTTTACGTCAACGTTATTTGGGTATTGGGCGAGAACGTGCTTATCGTAACCTCATAAATCGACTGGGGAGTATAGTCTCATTACGGAGTAAGATTCAGACTTGGATTTCCCTAAGTCGCGATCGCCAGCGTAGTGTAATGGATGTATTACAAGAAGTGCTGCAAGAATTACTACAAAACGACAGTTACATGCAGCAGCAAATGGCTTGTATTACTGAACTAACAACCGATAAGCGACTACGAGATACTCTCCTGTTTGCAAGCATAGAAGAATATGCTTTGCGGCCAGTACGTAATCAACCACTGTTGGCGTATCGTTTTGTCAACTACTTACGTCGGACTCAGCGTGGTGGTTTAACTCAAGTACCAGGTAGCGACTTAGTAAGACTAGTTTCTGAAGAAATTCTCACAGACGATGAGAATCGGGTGAACTTGGTAGATAATCAAGCGATCGCAGAATATCAAGAAGCACAACAATTAGAAGAACAACAAGTAATGCGGCAAATAGTGCAAAAGGAATTTGCTGATTATTTGCAAGAAAATCTCGGTACAGAAGCAGTAGAGTGGCTGCGTCTGTATCTCAAAGGCAAATCCCAAGATGAAATCGCCAAGAAACTAAATAAGCCAATTAAAGAAATCTACCGACTGCGTGAAAAAATTAGTTACCATGCGGTACGCGTCTTCGCTCTCAAAGGTAAACCGGAACTCGTAGATACTTGGTTGTCAATTTCCTTGCAAGAGAATAATTTGGGGTTAACACAAAGGCAATGGCAAAAACTTTATGAAAAATTGACACCCGTGGGACGGCAGATCTTAGATTTACGCAAAGCAGGCAAATCTATAGAAGCAGCAGCTCAACAGTTACAACTTAAAACCCATCAAGCTATGGGGGAATGGACTAAAGTCTATCTTGCAGCTCAATTATTGAGAATCCAAGAATGAGTAGATTGATTACTGAGTCTGGGGATAAAGGCGATCGCACCCTCAAACATTCCTGGACAACCATCACCAAACTAAATATTTTTGATTGTGGACTAGAGATAAATCTTTAATCCACAGTCCCGCAATAACCCTTGACCTGTTGGTAATTAATTTAACCTTTAACAAGTTCACAAAGTATCTTTATTTACTGCTAGCTAAAATTAGAGCAAAATAAAAGACAAGGAAATATTAAAAAATCAAACCTATGTCGTCTTTAGAGGGCAAACCAGCTGATAGCAAAGCCAGTAGGCAGCAAGTGCTATCTAACACTCCAGTAAATTGGGAGCAAGAACACGAGCGCCAACAAATATTTCAATTAATTGATAGTCTCTTGTCCTTTGAAGCTTGTTTGTACCATCAAATTGTCCCTTTGAGATTAGAAGACAAGCATTTGCTACTAGGTATAGTTCATCCCCAAGATACGGGGGCATTAGATTACGTAAGTCGCATATTGTCTTATATAAATTGCACAATGACAACTCAAGAAGTTGCCACAGATACCCATCGCATCATACTTTCAGCTTATCTCAACCATAAAAATACATTCCGCCCAGATGCCACACAAGTCAATCAACTAAAAGCGAACTCAACTTTAGAAAAGAAGGCAAATAGCATTGTCGAGAATCTGATTCACTCTGCAACCGCCCTATCAAAGCAAAATCAGCAACCACAACCGACTGTAGCTCAGATACAAACCCCTCAATATTCCCAGCAAACAGCACAGAGAGAAGAGAACTATTTTGAGATAGCATCTCCTAACCAATTAACTGTTTTGCAATTGCAAGTTTCAGAACTATTCAATCCAATTGAAACACTGCCAACATTACCACCCAAGAAATTACTAGAAGAATTACTAGGACGAGTACTAGGCGGGGGAATTGGTCGCTTATATTTGGAAAGACAACCTTACGAAGGCAGAATACTCTGGAGTGACAATGGTGTCTTGCAATCTGTACTAGAAAATCTATCCCTTTCCGTTTTTCAAGGCGTACTGAATGAACTGAAGCGATTTGCGGCTCTACCTGTCACTAGATTTACAGAACCGAAACAAGTAGAGAAAGAATGTGTATATCAACAAAATCGCTTATTATTACGCTTGCGTGTCATGCCAGGGATGTATGGTGAAGAAGCTACATTACAGGTTTTGCGGGGAGCAGCATTAAAGTTTTATCAACAACAACAGTTGGCTGGTCTCAGCCGAGATGCCGTAGGAATTTCTCAACAACTCAGTTTCAAGTTGCGCGAACTCCATCAACGACTTCTTCTCAATCCCAACCCCAAATCTGAGCAAATAGAAGCTTTAGCTAACCTCAATCAACTAGTAGATAATTTAGAGCAACAAATAAAAATAGTGACAGCAAATAACCAGTCATCAACAGACATTGAATAACAATGTTGTCAGTAAAACCGCTGATTTCGATCTGATCCATAATTGTTATGTTGTAATGACATACCAGAACTATTTGCTTAAGAGTTTTGGTTTAATTTAAAACATTTTGACACCGTATTTATACTAAGAATCGGTCTTAAAACTTATAGTAGATAACTGATTTTTCCACTCCCAAATTCATTAATTTTGCAGATATTTCATGCAGACTGAGGTTTTTTGTGAACTTTTTCCCTTACTGAGTACAGCCAACCCACAAACCTTGGAATGGCTACTTAACGTTGCAATTGAACATGAATATCCAGTTGGACGAGCTGTGTTAATGGAAGATGCCTGGGGTAACGCTGTTTACTTTGTGGTTTCTGGCTGGGTTAAAGTCCGACGTACCTCTGGAGATGATTCTGTAGCTATTGCAATTTTGGGTCGGGGTGATTTTTTTGGAGAAATGGCAATTTTGGATGAATCTCCGCGTTCAACTGATGTTATTGCCCTGTCGTCAGTTAAGTTGCTCAGCATTTCTAGAGAGCGTTTTATTCAAATCCTGTTCAAAGACCCGCAGCTACATCACCGGATGCTGCAACTGATGGTGCGACGATTACGACAGATTAACCAGCGCTTGCAAATTAGAACTTCTCCTCCAGCTGTCAAACTTGCCCATACTTTAGTTAGTTTGGGTGAAAGCTATGGGTTAGAATCAGATAAAGGCAGGGAAATTTTTAATATTCCTTTCAAAGATTTGGCAGAGGTGACAGAAATTGGCGTAGAAGAAACCACCAAAATCATGGAAAAACTATATGAAAAAGGTTGGATTGCAATTGACAACGCTAACAACATCATTTATCTGATCAATTTCAAACAGTTGTTTAATTTGGCTGGCAAAGTCTAGTTCGATGTGGGGTGTTGAGTGCTGAAGGATAGAGTTTTGAGTGCTGAGTCCAAAGTTTTTCACTACTGACTATTGACTATTGACTATTAACAACTATTGACTATTAACTATCGACTCAGAATTTATCACTCCTAACTACCGATGACCGAAGCAACAGCACCTCGTCTAGAAATTGGCGTTCAAGAAACCGTGCCGACGATTCATTACCTAGTGGCAATGCCCCAACCAGAAACACATCTGTTTGAAGTGACATTGCAACTTGTTAATCATTTATCGCCGATTCTTGACTTAAAAATGCCAGTGTGGACACCAGGTTCCTACTTAGTCCGCGAATATGCCAAGAACTTACAAGATTTTGCTGCTTTTGTGGGGGATAAGCCTTTACCTTGGCAAAAAATTAGCAAAAATCACTGGCAAGTCAATAAAAGTGGTATTTCAGAATTAACTGTACGTTACCGAATTTTTGCTAATGAGTTAACGGTGCGGACAAATCACCTGGATACTACCCACGGCTATTTTAACGGTGCTGCGCTGTTTTTTAGACTACCAGGTTGGGAAGAATTACCAACTCGTGTGACTATCGTACCACCACGACCAGAATGGCGGGTAACTACTGCCTTGCCAGCAGTTGGTGGGCAAAGTAATAGTTTCTTAGCTGCTGATTTTGACACCCTTGCAGATAATCCCTTTGAAATTGGCTCTCACCAGTTACATCATTTTGAGATATTGGGCAAACCCCATGAATTGGCAATTTGGGGACAGGGAAATGTTCAAGTCCAGCGAATGATTGCTGATATCCAGAAAATTGTCCAGGTGGAAGCACAGATGTTTGGCGGCTTGCCTTATGAAAGATATGTGTTTCTGCTGCATTTATTTGCCCAAGCTTATGGGGGTTTGGAGCATAAAAACAGTTGTTCTTTAATTTACCAGCGCTTTGGGTTTCGCTCTCAGGATAAATACGATCGCTTTCTGCAATTGGTAGCACATGAATTTTTTCACTTGTGGAACGTTAAACGTATTCGCCCCAAAGCTTTAGAAGTTTTTGATTATGACCGGGAAAACTATACACCGTCTTTGTGGTTTTGTGAGGGAACTACCAGTTACTACGATTTGCTGATTCCTCTACGGGCTGAAATTTATGATGCCAAGGCATATCTAAATAATTGGGGTAAGGAAATTACTCGATTTCTTACCACACCAGGGCGTAAGGTACAACCGCTTTCAGAGTCGAGTTTTGATGCTTGGATTAAACTTTATCGTCCAGATGCCAATAGCGGCAATTCCCAAATTTCTTACTATTTGAAAGGAGAAATGGTTTCTTTGTTGCTAGATTTGCTGATTAGAGCGCGACATAACAATCAACGTTCCCTGGATGATGTGATGCGGCAAATGTGGCAGCAATTTGGCCAAGCAGAAATTGGCTATACCCCAGAACAATTACAAAAAGTAATTGAATCTGTAGCAGGAGTGGATTTGACTGATTTCTTTGAATACTATATTGATGGCACTGAAGAATTACCCTTTAATCAGTATTTGGAACCTTTTGGCTTGCATTTAGTAGCAGAACAAGAAGAAGAACCTTATTTAGGGGTGAAGGCAAAAGCTGAACATGGACGGGAAATAATTAAATTTGTGGAAATGGGTTCCCCTGCACAACTAGCGGGAATTGATGCAGGTGATGAACTGTTGGCTATTGCAGGAATTAAACTCACTGCTAGTCAATTAAGCGATCGCCTTCAAGATTATCAGCCCAACGACATTATCCAAGTAACAGTTTTTCACCAAGATGAACTGCGTACTTATGCTGTGACTCTGGCTGCATCACATCCTCACAAATATCAAGTGATTCCTATCCAGAATCCTGATCTTACACAGAAAAAGAACTTCGCTGGATGGTTAGGTGTGCCGATCATCAATCTTCGTTAAGAGTCGCCGAGATCTGAGGAGGATAAGGAAGATTTATTTTCCCGCAGCTTTCCCTATTTCCTCATCTCTCCCAGATTTATCAATTCTGTTTTGCCAACTGCTCAACCCTAACATGGCTGAAATTCTCAATCATGTTGAGTTGAGCGCGAAAATCAAGACGATATAATATAATCAACGGCGTTGCGTTGCATAAATGCGGAATGATTTTTATCACGCAGAGGCGCAGAGACAAGCCAGTGCGTTGGGCGGGTTCCCCGACTTGTAGCAACTGGCGCGCAGAGAGAATAAGGAGTTTTAGATATCAACATATAAATTTCATCCCTAGATTCAGCAATGCTTAATCAACTATGTGGTTGCACTCCGCACTAAAATAACTGTGCAATTACTCATGCGAGAAATATTTTCTGGAATATTTCCTTGAATTACCTGTTTCAAAAGACTTTCACGACTAGCCCCCAAGACAATCACATCACTTTGGTCTTGTGTAGCACATTCAATTACAGCCTCAGTCACAGAACTTGCACAGACTGGATTAGCAACTACACTGCCACTGATTTTTGTTTGCAGAAAGCGGACACAATTGTCTAATAATGTTGTGTCAGGAGTGGATTCAGTCGGCTGGAAGACTTGGCAAAGCTTAATTTCAGGTGATGAGCTTAAAGAAGTTAGAGCAGGTAAAAGTTGAATTGCTTGACTGGAATTAGGCCCACCTGCTAATGGGAGTAACCACCGATCAAAGGCTCTTTTTTCATCTAATTTAACTAATACAACATCACAAGCTACCTGTCGAATTATAGTGTCTACAACTTGACTGAAAACTCTACCGGGAGTGGCAGTAC
>JBBSOP010000314.1:0-6251 GCA_038259655.1 Chroococcales cyanobacterium | reverse complement strand
AGACCGTGCATCTTTAAGTGCTTTTAGATTGCCTTCTTGACGATAGATATCTACCGCTTTTTGAAAGTCTTCAATTGCACCCTGCTGATCTTTCATTTTATCGTAGATAGTACCACGGTTGTAATAAGCATCAGCATAATTAGGGTTAATCTCGATTGTCTGAGTATAATCATCAATTGCTTGAGGGAAATTTTCTAATTCATAATTAGCATTACCACGGTTGTAATAAACATCAGCATAGTTAGGGTTAATTTGTATTGCCTGAGTATAATCTGCAATTGCTCCTGCATAATCGCCTAAGTCAGAGCGAGCATTACCACGGTTTTTGTAAGCTTCTGCATCATCAGGGTTACTCTTAATTGCTTGAGTAAATCCTTGCTGATAACCGAGAAAATAACGAGCAATCCCCCGATTTTTGTGAATATTAGCATACTGAGGATCAATTTTAATCGCCTGAGTGTAATCCTCAATTGCTCCTTGATTATCTCCTAAAAAAGAACGAGCTTCGGCACGGTTTTTATAAGCGATCGCACCATGAGGATTAATAGCGATCGCCTGAGTGTAATCTTCAACTGCTTCTTGATAATTGCCTAATTGATAACGAGCTAAACCTCGTTTATGATAAGATTTAGCATCTTTAAGATTCAGCTTAATTGCTTGAGAATAATCTGCGATCGCTTTTTCGTAATCTCCCAAATGATAGTAAGATAAACCTCGTTTATAATAAATATCAGTATCGTTATAATTCAGTTTTAATACTTGGTTATAGTTGGTAATAGCAGCTTTATATTGTCCTTTTTTTAAGCATTCATCACCCAGCTTTTGGTAATTTAAATCTTTATTGACATTAATATCAAACGCAGGTTTGTTTAGCTGATTTGTGCTAAGTACAGATAAAGATTGTGGCTGTAAATCATCTTGGTAAATTGAACTTTCTTGTCTAGAAGTTATAGATGACTGGCACTGTTCCAAATAACACCATAAACCGCCCCCATATAAAAGTTGATCTATACCGAATGAGATTCTCCCAGTTTTAAGTTTAATCATCCGTGTAGGTAGAAAACCAGCTAAAAAAAGGTGATATTCAGATTGTGCCTCACTCACTTCTTCTTGAATCAAAATACAAACTATAACGGCATTTTTGGCAACTTCTTCTGAACTAACTGACCACTTAACTTGATCTATATTGCCATGACGTGATTTCACTTCAATGCCCACAAAAGGGTCAGCAGTTAAAGTAAAATCTATTTTGCCGTCGCCACCAAATCGCTTTTCATAATCTACTTCTGTAATCAATTCGGCTAAACGTTCTTTAACAACTTCCTCACCCAATTTTCCTTTGAGATAGCTGATAAAAACATCACGAACTGGCGAAACACGCTTATATTTTTCAGCCATTAGCCAGCAAAATTGCCGTAACACCTTTAACCTCTCTCCAGAGATTATAGTTAATTCACTATATTGCCCTTCTGTTTCACAATGAAGCAGACAACCAGTTTTTAACCTTTTAACAAAATCAGACTGTAGCGATCGCAGTAACGTGATCCAATCCATTGATATTTCTGCGAATCTTTTGATGAGTTTATTTTATAAAAATATCCAGTCGCCGTAAAGCTGGCAATTATTTTAACGTGAGTTCGACGGTGAACGAAAGCCAGAAAGCTTGCACCTAGAGTCGTTGAATTTGACTCGGTGATTTAAACTAGCATTCGTTTTATCAGCCCCTTTGGTGTGAGAACAGGGAACACTTCGATAAGCGGCAGTTGAATCTCGACTTCGCTCGATTGCCGCGCAGTCGAAACTCGATTTCCACGCAGCGATGCACTGACTTGTGCTGAGCGTAGCCGAAGTAGCCTGCCGAAGTGTCGAAACTCAGTGCATCGTAGGGAACAGTTACCCCAATCAGGTACAAATCCTTACCCAATGCATAACACACAGCCATATCGCTATAACGACCCCACAGAACCTGTCGCTTTAGAGGACTGGGAAGTTTTGCAATGATTATACTTGACACTCATATTGGGGTTTGGTGGGTTCAGAACGATTTACGGCTGACCAAACAACAGCGACAATGGTTACAAGATTATGGTTTGTTATTGACTTTCAAATGAAGTTTATATTAAAATTAATCAGACCGATTGGTCGGTAAATCTATTATGTCTAAAGGCCAAGAGACAAAAACTAAAATTCTTCAACAAGCGGCTGAACTGTTTAACCAACAGGGATATGCTGGCTCCTCTATGTCCGACATTATGCGTGTAACGGGATTACAGAAAGGAGGAATTTATAATCACTTCCCTAGTAAAGATGAACTAGCACTACAAGCTTTTGACTTTGCGATCGCTTGTGTCAGTAAGCATTATAGATCTGCTTTACGCAGCAAAAGTAATGCAGTTGAGCGCTTACAAGTCATCATTGGGGTATTTAGTAATTTTGCAGACAACCCACCCATCCAAGGAGGATGTCCATTACTTAATACTGCTGTGGAGAGTGATGATGCTCACCCAGCGCTGCGGGAACGAACCCAACAGGCGATGAACTCTTGGCTGAATCTAATTCGGCGAATTATTGAAACAGGAATTGAAAAGGGTGAAATTCGCCCTGAAGTTAATGCTGACGAAATTGCAACTATTATAACTGCAACCTTAGAAGGAGCAATTATGATCAGCAAGCTATATGGAGATTCTATTCACATGCAAAGGGCAGTTAATCATCTTAATCAGTATATAAAAAGCCACCTTTAAATTAAGGAACTCAGAACAACTGAATTTTCCAAAAGCAAATTTTTTTAGGCATTAACAGACCGTTCGGTCTTATTGCTAATTTTAAGAGGAATTATTGATGCTGAAGTTTTACTATAATCCGCGCTCACCTATGGCTCGCCGTGTATGGAGAACCTTACTAGAAAAGGAAATTTTATTTGAGCCAGTTTTATTAAACTTGAATGGCGATCAACTACAATCGGATTTTTTGGCAATCAATCCGTTTCATCATGTTCCAGCGATCGTTGATCAGGGTTTTCGAGTAGTAGAATCTCTAGCGATTTTAGATTATTTAGAAGTTAAATATACTACACATGCACTGTTACCAACAGAAGCTGAGGCTTTAGCCATAGTGAGAATGGTGCAAATGACGGTTACAAATGAACTCTTGCCAAAAGCAATTTCTTTAATGTTTGAAACTGAAGATTCACCAAAATTCTTACAAGCAAAAGAACATATCGATAAAGTCCTAAAATTTTTAACAGAATGTTTAGGGAGCAGCCCTTATTTTGCTAGCAAACAGTTGACTCTAGCAGATATTGTCGCCGGAACAGATATGTCTTTGTTATCAAAATTGGGTTTCAGTTTTAATAATTACCCCAAACTGAAAGATTGGTTTGAGCGTTTGATGCAACGGGAAGTCTGGCAAAGAACTGAGTTGAGTCAAGAAGACTTTGAAAAATTCAAGCGTGTTTTGAGAATACTACGTAGACGGAAGCTCAACCAAGAAAATAAAGTCAATACTCCCGAATAGAAAATTAGGCGATCGCATCATAATCAATTCTCTCAAATCTTGAAAACTCAGATAAAATCCCCAAAATCTATCTTATAGAACAATAATATACAGACTTCAGGAGGAATTTAAATTCATCCTCTTTGAGTATCATTAACAACGATTGATGAGCGAGGAAGCTGGATGAACGCGGATATATCGGCACTTTGGGACAAAATGCAGAAGATGGTCAACGGCTTTATTGCTCTACTGCCTAACATTTTGTTGGGATTAATTGTATTTGCAGTGTTTTTCTTTATTGGTAGGGCAATCAAGCGAGTGGTCAAGCGCTTGACCCGCAATCGCCGCGAAGCTCGCAGTTTGGGAATGGTGTTAGGTCGATTAGCACAGGGCGCTACAGTTTTAGTTGGTCTATTTATTGCCCTATCTATTGTTATTCCTTCACTTAAAGCCTCGGATTTGGTGCAGCTGTTGGGAATTAGTGGAGTAGCGATTGGTTTTGCTTTTCGTGATATTTTACAAAATTTCTTAGCTGGCATTTTAATATTGTTAACTGAGCCATTTCAAATTGATGACCAAATTGTTTTTAAAGGCTTTGAAGGTACGGTAGAAAATATTCAAACACGAGCTACAACTATTAGAACTTACGATGGTCGCCGAATTGTTATTCCTAATTCTGAACTATTTACCAATTCGGTAACGGTGAATACTGCTTTCGAGAACCGCCGCTTAGAATATGATATCGGCGTTGGCTATGCCGATGACTTGGATCGGGCAAAGCAGTTGATGCTTGAAGCTATGCACAGTGTAGACATAGTGCTAGAAGACCCAGCCCCTGATGCACTGGTGATGGAACTTGCCGAAAGTACTGTTAATATCCGCGCTCGTTGGTGGATTAGTCCGCCACGCCGTGCAGATTCTTTAGATTCCAGAGATCAGGTGATCTCTGCAATCAAACGCAAACTTGTAGAAAACGGTATCGACTTACCCTTTCCTACCACACAAGTTTTATTCCATGACCAAACCGAAGAGACAGATGGCGATCGCTCAAGTCAACGTGAAGGCTGGCCTGCTGGTAAAAACGAAGTTCCCAAATCACGCAGCATCAGTGGTTCACTCAAGCAACTAATGCAAATGCAGAATAGCAACAACAAGGTAGATCCCCACAAATCTGATAGCAAATCATGAAGAACGTGCAGTTGGCAAAACTTTGGGATGCACTCCACGCTAGTTACTGGTTTTTGCCAGGAATTATGGCAGTAGGGGCAATCATCTTAGCGTTTGTCACGATTACCCTTGACCGCAAAATCGGTTTTGATGGCTTAAGTTGGATTTACACTGGCGGTCCCGATGGGGCGCGAGCAGTCCTTTCTGCGATCGCCGGTTCAATGATGAGCGTTACTGCTACAGCCTTTTCTATTACAATTGTGGCTCTGCAACTGGCTTCCTCCAATTTTGGGCCACGAATCTTGCGTAATTTTATGCGAGATACAGGTAATCAAATCGTCTTGGGTACATTCATTGGCACTTTCATTTACTCCTTGCTTGTACTACGAACTATCTATGGAAAGGACTACAGCCTATTTGTTCCTCATTTGGCGGTGACAGTCGGACTGATGTTAGCGATCGCCAGTATTGGTGTATTAATTTACTTTATTCATCATGCCTCAACTATCATTCAAGCATCCCATGTGATTGAAAGTGTCAGCCGCGATTTGGATGGAGCTATTAAACGGCTATTTCCCAAAAAAATTGGACTTGACCCCCCAAAAAACAAACTACATTTAGGAGAAATCCCACCTGCTTTTGAGTTACAAGCTTATTTAATTAGAGCTAATGGTGATGGTTATCTCCAAGCAGTTAATTATCAAAAACTAATAGAAATTGCCACCAAGCACAATCTTTTGATCGAAATCAAGTCTCGACCAGGCAAGTTTGTGTTCCAGGATAATGAGTTAGCTATGGCTTGGCCTGGTGAACGAGTCAATAAAAAACTTACCCAGCAAATTGAACAGGTGTTTATTCTCGGTAGAGAACGTACTGAACAGCAGGATGTCGCGTTTCCCATTAATCAATTAGTAGAAATTGCCTTGCGCGCACTTTCTCCTGGAATTAACGATCCATTTACTGCGGTTCGTTGTATTGATCGACTGTGTGCCGGATTATGCCATTTAGTACAAAAAGAATTTCCCTCACCCTACCGCTATGATGACGAAAACAAACTGCGAGTGATTGCCGAACCCATAGCTTTTGTAGGTATAGTTAATGATGCCTTTAATCAAATTCGCCAGTATGGCCGTTCTGATGTCGCAGTCACCATTCGTCTTTTAGAAGCCATAACTACAATTGCTAATTATACCCACAACCCCCAAGACCGAGAAGTTCTGCGCCGTCATGCAGAGATGATTGAACGAGGTAGTCACGAGGGATTGCCAGAGGAGCAAGACCGCCAGGATGTCCAGGAGCAGTATCGTAAAGCACTGCAAGCTTTGGAGCAAGACCATGAAACAGATATTTTAAGCAAGTAAAGTCAGATGAGCGCTATTACGGTGATTTGCAGGGTTTAAATAAAGCCGAGACTGCACAGAAATTTGGCCAAGATATAGTACATCAATGGCGGCGATCGTTTGCTACTAGGCCGCCAGGGGGTGAAAGTCTTGCTGATACAGCCGCTAGAACAATTCCATTTTTTGGCGATCGCATTATGAAACACCTACGAGAAGGAGATAATGTCCTAGTTTCAGCTCACGGTAATT
>JBBSOP010000313.1:0-6256 GCA_038259655.1 Chroococcales cyanobacterium | reverse complement strand
TCTCAACCAGTAGATGGTATTGTCTGCAATATATTAGCTCATGTAATTATCGAATTAGTGCCAGAAATGAGTGCGATCGCTAAACCTAGCACTTGGGCTATTTTCAGCGGCATTTTATTAGAACAATCCGCAGCTGTTGCCGATGCTTTAGAAAAAAATGGTTGGGTTGTCGCTACCCTTTGGAAAAGAAAAGAATGGTGTTGCTTGAATGTGCGACGTTCTTAACTAACTGGATATCAGGGTTTTGGGTAACAAAGTTAACCTTAATTAGTATCGTGATAGAAAAATAAACTTAATTTAATTAGGCTTTATCAATGGGTAATCTTAACCAGTCATTTAGTTCAGTAGCTAACCAATCAAGTTCATCTTCAGACACTAAAGATATAGAAATCCTGTATTTAGATTCCCCAGCCCAAATAATAATTTC
Organism: Chroococcales cyanobacterium; assembly: GCA_038259655.1. Classification (GTDB taxonomy): domain Bacteria; phylum Cyanobacteriota; class Cyanobacteriia; order Cyanobacteriales; family Nostocaceae; genus Halotia. The sequence continues at coordinate 5,829 of JBBSOP010000313.1, read as the reverse complement.
AGATTCCTATATACTACCTAAGTAGTCAGGTAAAGAGCTAAGTTTTATATGGCGTTTGATGCGATCGCTAAACCTAGTATTTGGGCTATTTTCAGCAGCATTTTATTAGAAAAATTTGCAAGAAAAATATAGTTTTAACTGAACTGTATTGATTTATAGTATATTTGGGTCAAGTCCTTGTTGCTGTAATCTAACTAAAAGTTCTTGAAGCTGTTGCTGAGTTTGTTCTAATTGTTGTTGTTGTTCTACATTTACCTCTTCAGGGGTTTGGTATCTGTTACCTTTTTGGTCATACCAAAACAGCCATTCTCGTGTTCGTCCTTGATAAATACCCTGTTCTCGTCCAATACCTAATCCAATTTCCGACATCCAGATTTTATTCCCTGGTTGTAGAACGTATTTACCTTCAACTAAGCGATAAACTTCTAAACGTTGACGCTTACGACGTAGCCGAGTCGGAGCATAAATCACATAATACAAAATGCCTAATTGGGCATAATCTACTTTCTTTTGTTCGTATTCACCATTATAAGTTTGAGAAACAACTTCTAAAGCTAAAATAGGTGGAATTTCCTCTTCTTCCCAAAGAACATAGCTGGAACGTCCATTTTCACCAACAAACCGCTCTACACCCAGACTCAAAAAACCATCTGGAACGATCGCAGGTTTATTAGGTATATAATAAACTCCCATATTAATACCGAAAAACCAGTCATCACGGTTTTGCCAAATTGAGGCTAAGATAGCTAACAATAAGTTAGGAATTAATATTTGCAGTTCATTATCCACAGGGGTATCATCAGAATCTGGTAACTCTGCCGATGAAGGTAAGCAGTCTAACGGATTGTAGTTATACATAATACCTTAGTGGTTGACAGTTAACAGTTTTGATTTTGCAATGCTTTTCGATATAGTTTAACTGCCTGTGTTTGATTAGTTTGACTGATAAAACTAGCTAATAAAACAGGATCTAAATTTGGTAGTAATTTACTGTTGGAATTTTGAGTATATTTGCCATTGTTTTCTGATAAATAATAAAAATCAAATTGTTGGTTTTTCCAAAACCAAACTTCTTTTACACCCAAACCTCGATAAACCTCTAATGATACGTTGGTCTTCAGTTGGTTGAAGTGTCTTCGGGTCTAAAAGTAACATAAGTTGCTTGACAGTTATCAGTGAACAGTCATCAAAACAACCTCATTTGTCCGATACAAAAATACTAACAATGATTTCACAGAAATCCCCACCCTTAATGTAGTAAAGTGGGGAGCCTCACATTTTAAATGTCAGTTTAAATAATCGTTTGTAGATGTTGTACCAACTGTGGTGCTTGCATTACACCTTCAATTCGATCTACTGGCTGACCTTGCTTAAATAGTACCAAGGTTGGTAGAGCGTGAATCTGATACTGACTGGCTAACTCTGCGTACTTTTCGGTATCAATTTTGACGATGCGTAAGCGATCTTGCATTTGAGCATTGACTTGCTCTAAAATCGGCACCATCATCTGACAAGGACCGCACCAGTCAGCGTAAAAATCTACTAAAACAGGTACATCAGAACCAGACAGCATCTCTTCAAAACTGTTGAATTGTTTTTTAGTAGCCATGTGACACACACCAATTTTCTATTGTTTGATTTCAATAGTAATGTGTGCATCATTAAATCGGTACAACATCATTTTGTTTTTATTGTTGCTTAATCTTCTTACTCATTTCAAAGAGATAGATGCCTAATTGAGGCTAATGTCACCATTGGCTAAGATCTAAATTTGAAATTCAAAATTCTAGTAAGTTTTAGGTACGAATCACCATAAGATCGTTAGCGCGGTAATTTGAAAAGTTAAGGAGGAATTAATGGAAGTCTTAAGTGAAAATTTGCAAAAGTTACGAGGACAAGTAGCACTGGTAACAGGCGCTTCAAGGGGAATTGGAAGAGCGATCGCGCTAGAATTAGCTACACAGGGAGCCACTGTAGTTGTCAATTATGCTAGTTCTAACGCCGCAGCTGACAACGTAGTAGCAGAAATAACATCAGCAGGTGGTCAGGCTTTAGCTCTACAAGCAGACGTTTCCCAAGCCAGTCAAGTAGACGCACTGCTGAACGCCGTCATGGACAAGTTCAAGCGCCTTGATATTTTAGTCAACAATGCAGGTATCACCCGCGACACCTTACTTTTACGCATGAAGCCTGAAGATTGGCAAGCTGTGATTGATCTTAATCTCACTGGTGTTTTTCTATGCACTCGCGCTGCCAGTAAAGTTATGCTCAAGCAACGTTCTGGGCGAATTATTAACATTGCCTCCGTCGCTGGGCAAATGGGCAACCCTGGTCAAGCTAACTACAGCGCTGCTAAAGCAGGTGTCATTGGTTTAACTAAAACCGTCGCTAAAGAACTAGCTTCTCGCGGTATTACCGTTAACGCCGTCGCCCCTGGTTTCATCGCTACCGACATGACCAGTAATCTTAGCAACACCGAAGATATTCTTAAGTACATTCCTCTCGGTCGCTATGGTCAGCCAGAAGAAATCGCCGGTATGGTGCGCTTCCTCGCTGCTGACCCCGCAGCTGCCTATATCACCGGACAAGTCTTTAATGTCGATGGCGGCATGGTGATGGCGTAAACAGAGAGTTCTGAGTGGCGCAAGCCGCCACTCAGAACTAGTATGCTATGCGAGGCGATCGCTCTAGCATCTCAAATATAAAAATAAAGACGAGATTTTAATTGTAACTACTGAAAACTATGCCCAGATACATTAAGCAATGGTACTACAAGTAATTTTTTAAATTTTCATGAACTAAAAATCGCAAACTTTTAACTTAGGATTGTTGGCGTATCCTTTGCCAGATTGTTAAACCTAAAAGGATGATAATACTACTGGCAGTAGCAAGGATCACTACCAAGGACATGCCTCGTGCTGTCATCGCTAGCAAATTGCAACCTAACGTAATTGTCCAAAGGGTAAATGCAGCATGACGCTGAGATAAACCCCAAGCCAGTAAACGATGATGTAAGTGATCTTTACCTGGGGTACTGAGGGGGTTTTTTCCTGCCAATAGCCGTCTGACAAAAACTTGAGTAGTGTCTAGAACGGGCAATAACAAAAATAAAACTGTCGGTACTAAAGAAAAGACTGTCGTCACCTGCAAGTCGCCTAAAATACTGGTTGCAGCCAGCGTGTAGCCGAAGAAATACGCCCCAGCATCACCCATAATGATCCGTGACGGGTAGAAGTTATGCCGCAAAAAGCCCAGCGCCGAACCTCCTAAAGCTGCCAAAACTAAAGTAGCTGCGGCCTTATTAGGAAATTGGGCTGAAACTGCCAACAAACTCATCGCAGTGATAAAACTAACTCCCCCCGCTAATCCATCCATCCCATCCATCAAATTGATGGCGTTGGTAATACCTACCACCCACAGCACTGTCAACGCCATCGAGAGAATTGAGTCGATGGGCGTGCCGAAATTAACTTCGATGCTAATGCCATTAGCAAATAGTAATAGAGCCGTGAGAATCTGTGTCCACAAGCGAACCGAGGGAGGTAAGCTAAATTGATCATCAATAAAGCCGACAAGCACTAGGATTGAACCTCCTAGTAGAATAGTCAGCACTTGAGCTAAGACACTTTGTAGTTCGATAGGTCGCAAGAGGCTAGCTAATATCAATGCGGCAATTACTCCCGCGTAAATAGCTAACCCCCCTGCATTTGGCAAGGGTTCTCGATTTAACCTGCGGGCATTTGGTTGGTCAGCCCAACCTACCCGTAAGGCAAATTTGCGTACTGTCGGAATCAAACGCCACGTTACTAGGCAAGCCAAAAGTAACGTAAATACCACTGCCAACCAGCCGGAGCCGCTAGGGTCGGCAATACCAAGAGATTTAAGGGAGTTGTATAGATTCATCCCCCAATTCAACCATGACTGCCAGTATCCTATATGAGCATCAATTGTATATTAATCAATTTTTTCGATTTCCATTTATAATCTGAACTGCTTGGGTAATTAGCACTCTTAACCTGTGAGTGCTAAATTGTCTAATGGAAGCGCTAAAGAGATGTAAAGATGGCTAAAATTATTTCCTTTAATGAAGAATCGCGGCGGGCGATAGAACGTGGTGTCAACGCCCTTGCTGATGCAGTTAAAATCACTTTGGGGCCAAAAGGTCGTAACGTCCTTTTAGAAAAAAAATATGGTGCGCCCCAAATTGTTAATGATGGTATCACTGTTGCCAAAGAAATTGAATTAGAAGATCCTTTAGAAAATACTGGTGCAAGACTGATCCAGGAAGTGGCATCCAGAACCAAAGATATCGCTGGGGATGGTACTACTACTGCCACGGTTTTAGCCCAGTCCCTAATTAGAGAAGGTTTGAAGAACGTCGCAGCTGGTAGCAACCCCATCAGCTTAAAGCGGGGAATCGATAAAACCGTTGAAGCGCTGGTGCTAGAAATTGCCAAGGTAGCGAAGCCAATAGAAGGAAGTGCGATCGCTCAGGTTGCCACCGTTTCAGCTGGTAACGATGAAGAAGTCGGCCAAATGCTAGCCGAAGCTATGGAGAAGGTCACCAAAGATGGTGTGATCACTGTTGAAGAATCTAAATCTCTCACAACCGAACTAGAAGTAGTTGAAGGGATGCAGATTGACAGAGGTTATATTTCTCCCTACTTCATCACCAACAGTGAACGGCAGATTGTTGAATTTGAAAATGCCCGCATTCTAATTACCGACAAGAAAATCAGCAGCATCCAGGATTTAGTGCCTGTATTAGAAAAAGTTGCTCGTTTGGGTCAACCCTTGCTGATTATTGCTGAAGATGTCGAAGGCGACGCTTTAGCAACTTTGGTAGTCAACAAAGCGCGGGGTGTGCTAGCTGTGGCTGCAATTAAAGCACCAGGATTTGGCGATCGCCGCAAAGCTTTGTTACAAGATATCGCTATCCTCACCGATGGACAGATGATTTCTGAAGAAATCGGTTTAAGCTTGGATACCGCTTCTTTAGAAATGTTGGGAACTGCCCAAAAAATCAACATTGATAAAGAAAGCACCACAATCGTAGCTGGTAGTACCACCAAGCCAGAAATTCAAAAGCGGATTGATCAAATTCGTAAACAATTGGAAGAAACCGATTCTGATTACGATCAAGAAAAACTGCAAGAACGCATTGCTAAACTAGCTGGCGGTGTAGCAGTAATTAAAGTGGGTGCAGCTACAGAAACCGAACTCAAAGACCGTAAATTGCGGATTGAAGACGCATTAAATGCGACTAAAGCCGCTGTAGAAGAAGGTATTGTTCCCGGTGGTGGAACAACCCTAATTTATTTGGCTACGAAAGTCGAAGCAATTAAACAAGGCCTCGACGAAGAAGAAAAAATTGGGGCGGATATTGTCAGGCGATCGCTGGAAGCTCCCTTACGCCAAATAGCAGACAACGCTGGTGCTGAAGGTTCTGTGATTGTCTCCCAAGTTAAGGAGAGCGATTTTAACATCGGTTACAACGCTGCTACTGGCGAATTTGAAGACTTAATTGCTGCTGGTATTATCGACCCTGCAAAAGTCGTACGTTCAGCTTTACAAAATGCTGCTTCTATTGCTGGTATGGTCTTGACTACCGAAGCCATTGTCGTAGAAAAACCTGAGAAAAAATCTGCTGCTGCTCCTGATATGGGCGGCATGGGTGGCATGGGCGGCATGGGTGGCATGGGCGGCATGGGCGGTATGGACATGTAAGCTCGGCTCGCGCCGATATCCCGAAGGGCTGCTCCGGCAGCCCTTTTTTTTGCACGTCGGGGGCGGATGAGCGACAAGCCGCCGCCTCGGAGCACAGAGCTC
>JBBSOP010000312.1:0-6263 GCA_038259655.1 Chroococcales cyanobacterium | reverse complement strand
TATTTGGGCAGTTGTGATGGCTCGTCTTGCCCAGCAACAACCGTGGTTACGTGTTTTAATTGGTACAGCAGTTTGGTGTGGTTTAGAAAGTTTGTGGAGTGCTAGCCCTTTGTGGTGGAGTTCTTTGGCTTATACTCAATCACCGCATGACCTGGTAATTTTACACCTCGGTCAAATATCTGGCCCTAATACTGTGACAGCCGCGATCGCCGTTGTCAATGGCTTAATTGCCGAAGCCTGGATCAATCGTCCACACAGAAATAAATATTTAGCGATCGCCAGCGGTATATTTATTACTTGCCATCTTATTGGCTTAATTTTATATAGCCGCCCCATTGTTCAACCACCAGCGGCCGCCTTAAAAGTAGGAATTATTCAAGGTAATATCCCTAATAAAATTAAACTCATTCCAGAAGGTTTGCGTCGTGCGCTTACAGGTTATACCAATGGGTATTTAACTTTAGTAGATCAAGGTGTCAATGCAGTTCTCACACCAGAAGGAGCTTTGCCTTTTTTCCCGCGTGACTTGATGGGAACTTCTTTCGTCTCAGCAGTACAGGAAAAAAATGTAGTTGCATGGATTGGGGCTTTTGGAGAACGAGGACGCAGCTATACCAATAGCTTATTTAACGTTATCGGTAACGGCGAAATTACTAGCCGTTATGATAAAGCCAAACTAGTACCTTTGGGTGAATATATTCCCTTTGAAAACATTTTGGGTGGTATAGTTCAGCGCTTGTCGCCTTTAGATGAACACCAAGTCCCAGGCTTACCAAATCAAGTGTTTGATACGCCATTTGGACGGGCGATCGTTGGTATTTGTTATGAATCGGCATTTCCTGAAGTATTTCGCCGTCAAGCCGCAAATGGTGGGCAATTTATCCTCAGTTCTTCTAATGATGCACATTATAGTGCGCCTATGCCCTTGCAACATCACGCCCAAGATATTATGCGGGCAATAGAAACCGATAAATGGACAGTGCGGGCGACTAATACAGGATATTCAGCTTTTGTAAATCCTCACGGCAAAACCTTGTGGATATCTGGATATAATACTTATGAAACTCACGCCGAAACTATTTATCGACGGCAAACACAAACTTTGTATGTGCGTTGGGGTGATTGGTTAACACCTTTATTATTAGGATTAGCTGCTTTAGGATGGGGTGTTAATATTTTCTGGCAAAATGATCGTAATACGGAGTTGAGATCATAGAATCCAAAGATAGCGATCGCCAGATACAAAGGAGGATATTGTACTATGGAAAACTTTCCGCAACGCAAGCTTTTATCTGCTTTATCTCACGGAGCGATATTTTTTAGCTCTACAGTCATCTCGATTGGGATACCCATAGCGATTTTATTAATCAATAACGACCCAGTTGTTAAAGAAAACGCTAAAGAATCCCTTAATTTTCACATTAATCTCTTCATCTATGGGATCATCTTTGGTTTGTTGATTTTTATCGGGATTGGATTTGTGTTATTAATTGGGCTGTGGATTGTCAGTTTGATCATGCCAATTATTGCCATAGTTAATGTTCTAAATCAACCCAATGTACCGTATCGCTACCCGTTAATTTTTCGTTTCGTATAGTAAGCTGTTACGCATTTAAAAGTCTTTTACCAGACATGATATAACTTCTTACCCATGCCCTATGCCCTGTTCCCCATGCCCAAAAACTCTATCCCCTTGTGGGTAGAGTTTTTATAACTCAAGAGTTACTCATGCTTTTCGGTCTTTGTAACAACCACAGCAACACTACCCCAGAAATAATTCCACCAATCCAACCACCAATAGCATTCACTAATATCCACCAACCAGCTCGGTAAACTAATCGCCGCAGTACGAACCATTGCCCAATGCCGACAATCAATCCATGTAAAAAAATAAAATCTTTAAGGTTAGTTAACCCACTCAGAAAAAAAGTAATCAGAACAGCCAGAGTAGTTGCTAAAACCCATTCCCAAGAAGGCTGAGAAACTTTCCGCCGTAGCACTATCCATTGTTTAACTCCCACAGCTAATCCACAAAAACAAATAGAGGCTACGTCGCCTGCATTTCCCAAAAGGCCAAACCCAATAAAAAATCCTCCAGCGTAACCAAAAACACTCGCTAATATCCATTGAAAATAAAAGCTCCATCCTACCCTTAGGTAATGGTCTACTACGAATAATTTTAGAGGCGATAAAAGTTTAGCTGGAAAAGCAACTTCTTGACTATACTGGGGTAGAACTGGGGGCGGTGGAGAAAACAGGGGTGGTTGAGTATGACTATGTTGAACAATCGGTGTATATGTTCTAGTTACCGATTGTGATGTTGATGCACAAGTATTTGCCAGCTTTTGTACTGTAGCTAACGCCTCTTCTGCCGACTGGTATCGCTGCCGAAAGTCATAGCGTACCATTCTATCTAAAACATCGGCTAACTCTGGGTTAACAGGTACTAAATCACGCCAAACAATCTCAGCAGTTTGGGGATCTTCTTTTAAATGGTCAGGCATTAATCCTGTTAAGGCTTGAATACAAATCAAACCCACCGCATAAATATCGCTACTTAATTTGGGACAACCTTGACTTTGTTCACTAGGCATATAGCCGGGTGTGCCAATGCATACAGTCATTCTTGTTTGTCCTTGAGGACTTAACATTTTAGTACCAATCTGTTTGACGGCTCCAAAATCAATCAAGACAATCTGACCATCACATTGCCGTCGGATTAAGTTAGGAGGTTTGATATCCCGGTGGATGACATGATTTTGATGGACAAAGACTAAAGGTTGCAGGATATTTTGTAATAAAGCGATAACATAAGATTCACTCCACCGTTTTCCGGGTGTCAGTTCACGGCTTAAAGGATGACCTGCAATAAATTGCTGAACTAGATAAAATTCCTGATTTTCTTCAAAATGAGCCAGCAATTGGGGTATTTGGTCATGATTACCCAATTCATGCAGTAGTTGAGCTTCGGAGTCGAATAATCGTCTAGCTAATTGCAAATGCTTGGGGTCAGTTGCTTGCGGCTTGAGTTGTTTAACAACGCAGCGAGTATTATAAAGCTTGGTATCTTCGGCAATATAGGTACGACTAAAGCCACCAGCACCCAAAGTTTGAAGAATTTTATAGCGTCCGTCTAGCAACTGACCCAACATAAAAAGCGATCGCCTAGCAAGCCAACAGATGTATTGTAACCTCCTATTACATCTGCAACAGATTAAAGTTGTCGTATGCGTTTAAGACATAGATCAAGATTAGCTTACTTGACTTTTCTACTGAGGTCTATGGATGGTTTTTCCACCAATTGCCACATAATCCAGGCAAAGAGAGTACACGCCATGATAGTAACTATTAACAAAAAGACTTCAGTCCAAACAAAATGACCTAGTAGTTTAAATCCTGCTAAAAATGTCGCACCAGTAATAGGATTATGCACAAGGTAAAGGCTGTACGAGATCAAACTGATAAATTGTAGCCAACGCCAGTTTAGCCAAATTTGCAAGCGATTAGTTCGTCCAACTTCTAAAAACACAATTGCGACAATAACACATGTAAACATGAATAATGACTGGTCACTGATAGATATAAACGTTAGGACTGCACAATAAAAGTAGAAATATACAGGCTTCAATATATTGGTATATGACCAATAGGCAAAAGCTCCCAGAAGAAAACTATACCAATAAGGCAGAAACAATGCAGACCAGAGATGATTGTTAAAGACTTGTAGTGAACACAGAGCAGCAAGCACAGATACAGGGACAAAAATTAATGCTCGACCAGAGTTCACATTTTTAAAATCATCTAACTTCTGTGATAAACCTAATACCAAACAGAAAATCACATAAAACTGCATTTCCAGACATAAAGTCCAGTAGACAGTATTAATCTGTTTTAGTCCAAGAATTTCTTGAAGATATAATAGATGCGCTAACAGACTTTCTAAAGATGGTAGTACCAATGCTTCGCCTTTTACCTTAGACGAGACAACCATCAAGCAGAGAACTAAAACAATTGATGCGTAATAAGGTATACTCAGCCGAATAAATCTACCCAACGTAAAATTACTGAAGTAGGCTAGATTGATTTTTTTAGCTCGCAATGAATGTGCAATCACGAAACCGCTTAACACAAAGAATATAGATACACCCAGATGTCCCCATTTGAAGACTACAAGTACAATCCAATTGGGTAGAAGCTTGCTTAATTGGGTGATATGATTGCCGGACTCAGCATGATACAAAAGAACCCACAATGCAGCGATGCCTCTGAGCGCATCAAGGAAGTAAAAACGGACTTTAGAAGATTGTTCAGTTACGGGTGCCAATGAGCTACCTTGTTTCATAATTTACCTCCGCACAAAAAGTCTGTAGATACTTCCGTAAATAGCAGTACAAAATATTTCAAAATCAGTGGTGTTTAATTTGAGGTTGCTTTTTTGTATTCGACTAAAGTCCGCTGCCGTTTAAGCAACCGGGAAATGTGAAATTGGATTTGTCCTTGCACTTGCGGCAATTTTGCCATTACACAAAATAAGGAATAAACAAGTGCATCCTTTAACTTCAACCCTCGTTGCAGAGTACTTTGATATACGCGATACACTAATAACGTATAAAGCATCAATAGAAAGACGATGCTCAAACCAGAAGTTAACCAGGCAGTCGCAATAGCTAGCAGTGGTAAAATTAAACCCCACAACCAAATACTTCGGCTTTCTTTGAGCCAATGGCGTTCAGGATTATGACCGTGTAACCATGCTCCTTCAGCATAAGCATGACCGGCTCGCTGCGATCGCTTCCACCACTGACTCAGATGGGTAATTTGAGCATCATGCAATGTCATCTCTGCATCTATCCGTAAAACTCTGCCACCTGCTTGACGCAGCCGCACACACAATTCTGGTTCTTCACCTGCAATCAAAGTAGGATTGAATCCTCCAACCTTTTTAAGGGCGATCGCGCGCATCATTGAATCGCCACCACAGGCTTTAGCTTCACCAACTGGAGTGTCCCATTCGATGTCACACAGGCGATTGTAAATCGACTGAGTAGGCAATTCTTCTCGCCGTCGCCCACATACCACTACAACATCTAGTTGGGTAAGTAACTCACCCATAGCGTGTTCTAGCCATCCCTCGACGACTCGGCAGTCACCATCCACAAACTGAACAAATTCAATATTTGGTTCTACTTGTAACAAGTATTCAAATCCTGCATTTCTAGCACGTGCAGCAGTAAACGGAATTGATAAATCTAGCTTGACTACATGCACGCCTAAAGATTTAGCCAGTGCTAAACTCCCATCTGTGGAGCCAGAATCTACATAAACAATTGTTACTTGTTCACCTATCACTGATATTAAGCAATCTTTGAGGCGATCGCCTTCGTTTCGTCCGATAACAACTATTCCAACTGATTGCAAACTTTTACCTCCCACACTCATCAATAGTTCATTCAAATGAAGCAGTAGTTTATAAAAATAAGTTTGAAAAGTTCTCGGTTAGCAATTTTTCATAGATACGTAATGTTAACTATAAATTTAACACTACATACAAGAATATCTCAATTTCTTTGTCAAAAATTAGCTGCTCCTAGTTATATTAACTGATATAACCAGGATCATCAGTGATAATATCTAGCTTCTTTATATTATCTTCATCAATATCTACATACAATTTAAAATATTGCCTGCAAAAAATAATAATAACGAACTTTATACCGAGTAAAATTTTAATTAGTTAAATAATTGCTGTCAGTATATTTGCAACCACATATACACTGCTAATTTTGATTTGTCTAGTATTTACTAAAAGTGGCATACTTTTTAAGTGACTTTAACATGACAATTAATAATTTTTGATATTAAAAACATGAGTTTGTAATGTCAGTGCTTCATTTATCTATGTTCGTCATCATAAAGGGTGCTGCTATATGGGCAAAGCCCACCTCTGCGGAATGTTACGTGAACGTTTGTGAGCGAATGAATTTACAAAACTGAGTAAACTTATTTATAATGAGCGATTCATCAAAATTTTATATACCTTCCCTTGATGGGATGAGAACTGTTGCTTTCTTAATTGTCTTTTTAGCTCATGCAGGGCTGAGTAAGTTTGTGCCTGGAGGCTTTGGCGTAACAGTATTTTTCTTTTTGAGTGGCTACCTAATTACAACTATTCTCCGACGAGAGTACGATCACTATCAAACTCTTGATTTTAAAAGCTTTTATCTGAGGCTATCGCTACGAATTTGTCCGCCATTTTATTTTGT
>JBBSOP010000311.1:0-6298 GCA_038259655.1 Chroococcales cyanobacterium | reverse complement strand
AGAATATGGGGATTTCAACAATTATATTTAAAGTTGTACCGTTTCTGTTAGAGTCAAAACTGGTGGAGCAAGGCGCTAAAGAAGGCGATCGCTCAAAAACTTTATCAGCCTATCTCGTGATATTATTTTTTTGAGTTTAGTTCTCGTAATGAGAACTAAATCAATTGCAGATAAATTATGATAAATGCACGTCATCAGCTACCGAAGTTTAAATTTAAAGACCATCCTAAACTGGTTGGCTGTTGATAAACTCGCTTGAGGGTATTTACATCTCTAGAAGAAATAGGTGGCGAGTTGCGAACCTGGGAAAAATATAAAGCATCAGTTTGTAGCGGACTATGACCCCAAATTCCTAAAGCGTGACCGAGTTCGTGGCGGGCGGCTGCTTGTAGATACGCACCTGTTTGACTAGGACTTAATAAGATGGTAAATCTGTGAGATAAAATTTGATTGCTGTTGATATATAACTCGTAAGTAGTCTGTGCAGAACGGGCGCGGGGAATTTTACTACCTGGAGAAATTTGTAAAGGTGGTGCTTTTCGCACAATTGTAATATTAGCAACATCTGGTTGTTCGACTATTATTAAAGGCAAGTAAACATTCCATTCCTGCACAGCTTGTAAAACGCTGTTAACCCAAGCTTGAATCTGCTTACTACCAACAGCTTCTGGTGTTTCTACGTAAACTCGAATAGGAAATTGTGACCAGACTAAATAACCGACTTTAGTAGTTGCGACTTGGGAAAAGTAATCACCACTGTTTGTGCTGTCTTGCCAATGCACCAATTTGGGTGGTAGAGGGTGAGGTTTTGGGGAAGGTAGGGACTTTTTGAGGTCTGGATTATGTTCTGGCGTATTTGTGATAACAGCAATTGATTGGAAGTTAGTAAAAACAATAAGCAGTCCTGTACCAATAAATAAGGTAAGAACTGCTAATAACCGTCTTGTATTTAAATTTTTGCGGGTGTTAGGTTTTGGGTATTGAATTTTGTCCCCCATTTTCCTAATCCCCTTATTCTTACTTAGGTAGCCAGCCGGCACTCAAAACTACTGTTAAACCCATAAAAATGACTGTCAGCGCCCAGGTGACTCGATTTAAAGTATTTTCTGCGCTTTTGGTGCTGCTAAACAATTGGGCTTGTCCACCAATAGCTCCAATACCGTCACCTTTGGGGCTATGTAATAACACTAAGATAATCAAACCAACGGCGGAAAGCGCCCAAGTAGCTAGCACAATATTAGTAACTGTCATGGTAGCAATCTCATTTATAAAAAGTTTCAAAACAAAACGTCTGTATAGGAGTTAGAAAACTTTTAATTTTTTAACTCCTAAATTTTTGATCAAGAAGGGGAAATGGACATTGGTAATTCGTCCCCATGCCCTAGTCCCCATTCCCTATGCCCCAAAACTCCATCCCAAAGGGATGGAGTTTTTCATTTACATCCCAGCTTGCACCGGAGTCCGAGTGCGTTGCACATCATAAGCTGCCGAGTTGAGGAGCGATCGCCCGGTCATTTCTGGCGGTTGGGGCAGTTGTAAAATATCCAGAAGTGTGGGAGCAATGTCGGCTAGTATGCCGTCGCTTTGTAGTTCGACATTAGTACCATGTCCAGGAATTTTTACTTTCTCTCCTTCCACTAAAATCAAGGGTACTGGATTGGTAGTATGAGCAGTCCAGGGATTACCCCCTTGATCTAGCATATACTCTGCGTTGCCGTGGTCAGCAGTAATTATTGTTGTACCCCCGGCTTTGGTAATGCTGGCGAGTAGACGACCTAAACAGCGATCAACTGTTTCGATCCCTGTAACTGTGGCTTCTATTTGACCAGTATGCCCTACCATGTCTGGATTAGCATAGTTAATTACTACCAGAGAATAGATGCCTTTTTGAATAGCTGCGATCGCTACATCTGTGACTGCTTCTGCTGACATCGCTGGAGCTTGATCGTAAGTCGCTACCATTGGACTACTTACGAGTTCTCGATCTTCTCCAGCAAAAGGTTCTTCCAGTCCACCATTAAAGAAATAGGTGACGTGGGCATATTTTTCGGTTTCGGCGGTGCGGAACTGCTTCAGACCATGATTAGCAATTACTTCTCCCAGAATATTACTCAAATTCTGAGGCTCAAAAGCGACAGCTACAGGTAAGTCTGAATCGTACTGAGTAAAGGTAGCAAAGGATAATGACGTAACTTGCTGTCTTTCAAAACCTGTAAACTTAGAACTCACAAAAGCTTGAGTCAACTGTCTAGCGCGATCGGGGCGGAAGTTGAAAAATATTACCCCATCACCTGGTTCTACTGCACCAGGAGCAATTCGGACTGGGGGAATAAATTCATCCTTGACACCTTCGGCGTAAGATGCTGCTAAGATTTCTACAGCTTGGCGATGATCAACTGCACCATCTTGTGTCATGACCTCATAAGCGCGTTTAACCCGATCCCAGCGATGATCGCGATCCATTGCATAGTAACGACCGCTGAGGGTGGCGATACGTCCAATTCCTATCCTATCTATATGGTCTTGTAGGAATTGGATGGCTTTTATGCCCTCAGTAGGTGCGGTGTCACGACCATCGGTAATCGCGTGGATACAAACTTCTGAAATTTGCTGTTCTTTGGCTAAGTCCAGTAGTCCGAATAAATGGGTGATATGCGAGTGTACGCCTCCCTCAGAACAAAGCCCTATCAGATGTAACTTACTATTTCGAGAGCGTACTTCCTGGCAAACTTTGACCAGTGCTGAATTTTTGAGAATAGAACCGTCTTCCACCGCATCTGAAATGCGGACTAATTCTTGTGGTACTACTCGCCCAGCGCCAATGTTCAAATGACCAACTTCTGAGTTACCCATCTGACCTTCTGGCAACCCTACGGCTTTTCCTGATGTGCGGATGAGAGTATGAGGGTAGGCTGCCCATAAGCTTTCCATGATTGGAGTTTTAGCAGCAATAATGGCGTTTCCTCGCTTGTCCTCGCAGTAGCCCCATCCGTCTAAAATGACTAGCACCACAGGAGCAACAGGTGCTTTGGTCATAGTAAAATTGCCCTTTACTTTTTGTAATACCCGAATGATACCACTGCTAATCACCAGTGCAAGTGAAATTATGCCTGTTAACTTAATTTTATTAATTACTTTATAGTTTTCTTAGTTTTTTCTTAATCTTAGTAAATTTTATGTGTATTTTTATGATGTTTCAATTATTTAGTTTGTTAGTAGTAGCTCTGAAACACTACTACTAACTAAGTTGGTCATTTGTTTTTTGTCGAAGATTTAGCAGCTTTAGCAGCTTTTTTAGCGGCTTTTTCCGCTGCTATTGCTTCTAGTTTAGCCTGTTCTTTTTCTTCAGCAATTTTTTCTTGATAGTAATGATAATCGCCTAAATAGACGCGAAATTCACCATCACGAATTTCTACAATTTTGTTGGCTACCTGAGAGATAAAATATCGATCATGGGAAACTACGATCGCCGTCCCATCATAATTTTGCAGAGATTCTTCCAACATTTCTTTTGCTGGAATATCGAGGTGATTTGTCGGCTCATCTAAAATCAGTAAATTTGCTGGACGTAAAAGCATTTTTGCCAAAGCCAGACGGGCTTTTTCTCCACCACTTAATGCTCCCACTGGTTTAAATACAGTGTCGCCAGTAAATAAAAACCGTCCTAAAAGCGTGCGGACTTCTTGATTATCCCAGTCTGGAACTTCATCATGAATTGT
The DNA here is from genome assembly GCA_038259655.1 of Chroococcales cyanobacterium. Lineage (GTDB taxonomy): Bacteria > Cyanobacteriota > Cyanobacteriia > Cyanobacteriales > Nostocaceae > Halotia. The sequence continues at coordinate 2,579 of JBBSOP010000311.1, read as the reverse complement.
TTCCATAACTGTTTTCTTCAAGTCCAAAGCTTCGGCTTGATTTTGCTCAAAATAGCCAGGAATGACGTTGTGATCGCCTAATTGCACGCTACCTTCTGTAGGTGGTTCCATACCCATAATCACACGCAAAAGCGTAGATTTCCCCGCACCATTGGGGCCAAGAAAAGCAATGCGATCGCCTCTTTCAATTAAAAGGCTTGTGGCCAAAAATAAAATTTTATCATCGTAGATATGAGTTAAATCCTTAATATCTACTACTTCTCTACCACTACGGGGTGCAGGAGGAAAGCGGAAGTGTAGAGTTTTAACTCCAGCAATCGGTGCTTCAATGCGCTCAACTTTGTCTAGCTGCTTTTCCCGGCTTTTTGCTTGGGTACTGCGAGTCGCACTGGCGCGAAATCTGTCAACGAATGCTTGTTGTTTATCTAGTTCTTTTTGTTGGCGTTCGTAGGCGCTAAGTTGTGCTACTTGGCTTTCAGCTTTTTGTTGCAGGTATGCCGAGTAGTTACCAAGGTAAGTATTAGAAACCCCACGTTCAGTTTCGACAATCTGGGTACAGAGGCGGTCAAGAAATTCTCGGTCATGGGAGACTATAACCATTGGTGTAGTCAACCCTTTGAGATAATTTTCTAACCACTCAATAGTTTCTAAGTCCAGGTGGTTTGTTGGTTCATCCAGCAGCAAGACATCGGGTTTTTGCAAAAGGATTTTACCCAAACTCATCCGCATTTGCCAACCACCAGAGAAAGCACTGACGAGGCGATCGCCATCTTCAGAGTCAAACCCCATTTCTGGTAAGATTTTGCCAATACGTGCGTCTAAACCATAGCCATCCAAAGCTTCAAACTGACGCTGCAAGCGATCCAATTTATCAATCAGTTTATCTAGTTGTTCTGGCGTAGCCGTTTCCATTTCGTGCTGCACCTGAGTTAGAGACATCTGTACTTGGTTAGCTTCTTGAAAGACTATCCAAAATTCTTCTCTAACTGTGCGACTGGGATCAACTTCAAACTCTTGGTTGAGGTAGGCTATGTGCAAACTGGCGGGGCGAATGATTTCGCCGGCTGTGGGTTCAATTTCCCCAGTGATAATCTTTAACTGGGTAGATTTTCCCGCACCATTGACACCGACTAAGCCAATGCGATCGCCTGGTTTGACTTCCCAGTTGATATCTTTGAGAACCTCGCCTGTGGGATAAATTTTACTGATATGTTCGAGTCGCAGCATCAAGTTTCTCTCAGGTAGGGAATGGGTAGTTAAGGACGAAGTATTAATACCGCTTCCAATATTAACAAAAATTAACTCAAGATTCTGCTTTTTTGCACTCTTACTCGTCAATAACAGATTGCTGTTGTGCAGCCTGTTGTACTTCCTCTACCCTCAAATCTAAAGCCTCCGCTATCTGCTCTACGCTCAAGCCGGCTGATAACATGGGTGGGACTGCTTTTAACTTACCTAGGCGTTCGCCTTCCTCTAAGGCTTCTTGATAAACTCGCGTTTGCTTGAACTCGCTTAATCCAAACATTGCCTCTATCTCCTTCCTATTCAGTTGGGGCAATTTATAAACCAAGATTGCCTCTATTAATTGTAGTAACTGTTGCTGTTGCAGTTGTGAGTTGATTTCTTGTTTAGTTCTGTTTATCAACTCTCTACCTTGGGCGATCGCAGTATCTTCAGTAGCAATTATTAATTTAACGGTAGCGATACCAACTGGTAGAGATGTAGATTCACCTAATTCATCTAGATAAATTCGCCTAACTCGCTGACTGGTGAAGAACTCACGGTAATGTTTGATATCTCCTGTATCTACACTTTGGGTTGGGTATAAAACTACAGCATTCCAGTCATTTTGGGGTTTGTTTTGCCGGAGATATAAACATATTTCTGCAAACAGTCGTGAGTAAATTTCGCCGTCTGCTTGAAATTGTACTTCGACAAAGTAAATTGGGCTTTTAGTAGTTTGTATAGGTAAAAATACACCATCAATTCTGAAGGCTGTTTGTTTAACTTCAATTGATGAAAATTGGTAAATATTTGCTTCTTCAGGAGGATTACCAATGAGTTCAAAGAAGATGTTAGGGAAGTCTTGAAATAGGCGATAGAAGATACTGTCTGTTTTCACAAAAGTCTATAAGTTTCTAATTGCTGATTATCTTTCGATTTTCTTATATATATTACCCTAAAATATTTAGATTTCATCACTTATTTTTAACTACTAATAGTTGTATTTTAGTGAGATATCTTAGAGGTATTTTTAAGTTAATGTACGTTATTGTTTCACTCCTAGCTAAACTCTAAACTCAACCAAGATTAGCGATCGCCTTTCTCCTCACTAAGTAGCTAGAGGCTTGCTATAGCTGGCTTTGGTAGTTTTATAAGGCTTGTGTTAGATATTCACACCATTTGGGCATACTGTAAATATCAAGTCAGTAGCATCTAAACGGGGTGAACGGTATGTTGACAACAACCTGACTTTTCACGGGATGTGGAAAAGGGGATTGGTTCGCGATGGCTTATCGCGAACCAATCCTTTGAACTTAAGATGATTTGCGTCCTCTAATATAAGGTGCTTGTAGTGT
>JBBSOP010000310.1:0-6347 GCA_038259655.1 Chroococcales cyanobacterium | reverse complement strand
TTCATTACTTATTTTTGGTTTTTCAATCAATTATTCTAACGTTTAAAATCTAATTAGAAATACTTTATTGTTTTGCTACTAAGCTATTGAGATTGTCGAGACTTGATGGTAGTTTTAAATATACTAATTTAATTAAGTCAACTTAAACAAATATTGGATTACAGTAGATTGCAAATGAGCGCAACATGTTGTGTCCCTACCCGTGTACTTCATTTACGTTAAATACGCTGTATTTGAAATTATGAGTAACAAATAGATGACAGCAATAAAACTTCAGCGTCTGGTGATATGGTAAGATTATTTTCCAGTAATTTGATTGTGGCTATTTTCTGAGTCAATAAAAGACTTGCATAAGTATAAGAATTGGTGAAGAATTGATCCGCGAGTGATCTTTAGGGTATCTCGTTTCGCAAGGGACGCACGAGGAAATCAGTGAAAGTTTTAGTTGTAGGTAACGGGGGGCGCGAACACGCTCTAGCGTGGAAACTGTTGCAATCCAAGCAAATTGAGCAAGTTGTGTGTGTGCCAGGAAATGGAGGCACGGCGAGCATGGAACGTTGCCAAAATTTGCCTTTGGCAGTAGATAATTTTGAGGGCATGAGTAAATACGCTCTGGAAAATGGTATTTCTTTGGTGGTAATTGGACCAGAAGTACCCTTGGCACACGGCATTACAGACTACCTCCAAAGTCAAGGACTAATGGTATTTGGCCCCGTCAAAGCGGGAGCGCAGATTGAAGCGAGTAAGGCTTGGGCAAAAGCTCTCATGCAGTCAGCAGGGATTCCTACAGCTAAAGCTGCGGTATTTACGGAGGCTTTAGCAGCTAAATCATACCTCAAATCACAGGGAGCGCCTATAGTTGTCAAAGCTGATGGTTTGGCAGCTGGTAAGGGTGTAATAGTTGCCCAAACGCTTGAACAGGCAGAGATTGCCATTGATGCGATTTTTCAAGGGCAGTTTGGTAGTGCAGGCCATTTTGTCGTTATTGAAGAATGTTTAATTGGGCAAGAGGTTTCAGTGTTAGCGCTGACCGATGGCTTAACAATTCGACCATTGCTACCTGCTCAAGATCATAAGCGAATTGGTGAAGGTGATACAGGAGATAATACTGGGGGAATGGGAGCTTATGCCCCAGCGCCGATTGCCACACCTGAATTGATGGCACGGTTTCAAACAGAAGTTTTAGAAAAGGCGATCGCATCCTTAAAATCTAAAGGCATTGACTACCGAGGGGTACTTTATGCTGGGTTAATGATTGCACCTAATGGCGATTTTCAGGTTTTAGAATTTAACTGTCGCTTTGGCGATCCAGAAACTCAAGTAATTTTGCCACTTTTGGCAACACCCTTAGAAGATTTGCTGCTAGCTTGTGTACAGCAGCGTTTAAGTGAATTACCGCCCATTGCTTGGCAAGAAGGGGCATGTGCTACTGTCGTCGCCGCCTCAGGTGGTTATCCTGGAGCTTATGAGAAAGGTAAAGTCATTACTGGTATTAGTGAGGCAGAAGCAGCAGGAGCAACTGTATTTCATGCTGGCACGAAGTTAAACCAGCAACAACAAGTAGTGACAGATGGAGGAAGAGTGTTAAATGTCACCGGAGTTGGTCAAAATTTTGAACAGGCGATCGCCCAAGCTTATGCAGGAATCAAAGCTATTCAGTTTGAGGGAATATATTATCGAGGAGATATTGGGCATAGAGTGGTAAGTAAAGAGTAACTTTCGAGGATCACGTGGCTTGCGATCGCCCATTCTCATCTTTTTGTAAAATACTTACTAGAGAAACAAATTCTAGGAGGCTGCGAATATGACTCCAGTATCTAATGAAAAGGCAGCTATCATTCGTACAGAGCGTGGATTAACGATCTCAGGCACACGTATCACCATCTATGATGTAATGGACTATGTGATAGCCCAGTATCCACCAAAGTTTATTCGTACTCTCTTTAACCTTACAGATGAGCAAATTAATGTTGCTCTATCTTACATTGAGGCAAATTATACTGAAGTCGAAGTAGAATATCAAGTTGTTCTAAAGCAAGCTGAAGAAATTCGGCAGTACTGGGAAGAACGTAATCGTGAACACCTTGCCCATGTTGCAGCAATGCCACCAAAGCCAGGTAAAGAGGTTCTTTGGGCAAAACTCCGAAAGCAGAAAGCTAAACATAAGCTAGAAGCATGATTGTTCTCATTGATCATAATCTGGGGGGACACGCAGAGATTCTATTAGGTAATATTGCAAGTCAAGGCTGGCTAGAGTTACTCCCAATTCGTTTTGTTACCTTTAACGCAGATAAATCTAGCAATTGACAGTAACGATCAAGTTGTTTGGCGCGTTGCTCAGGCGAATCAGATGATTTTGCTTACTGCTAACCGAAGCATGAAGGATGAATACTCACTAGAGCAAGTTCTCCGTCAGGAAAACAAAGTGGATTCACTTCCTGTAATTACTATTGCAGACGCTGATCGATTTTTAGCAGATCGAGCCTATCGAAATCGCTGTGTTGACCGTGTGCTTGAGATTTTGCTAGATATCGAAAACTGGATGGGAGTTGGTCGTCTCTTCGTTCCATGAATGATGAAGATGCGGCAATACACAGATTTTGCAGTAGCATCATAGCTGTGGCAATTAGAGCGCAAACCTTTAATCTCGCTGTCTCTCTAACACGTTTGCCAAATTAACTGTTAATTTTTTAGTTGTTGGGATTTATAACAAAGACTACTAACAACTTTTATTTAAAATGCTAGTTCTTTTTACGACAATCCGAGAAGCGATCGCCAATTGGTGGTCGGAGTTCACTCTCCAGACCAAGCTTTTGGCTGTCGCCACGTTGGTAGTTTCGTTGGTAATGAGTGGTCTGACCTTCTGGGCTGTCAATACAATCCAGCAGGATGCGCGGATGAACGATACCCGCTTTGGTAGTGATTTAGGACTGCTGCTGGCTGCCAACGTTGCCCCCCTGGTTGCTGAGGAAAATCTTACAGAGGTTGCCCAATTCTCCCAACGCTTCTACCGCAGCACCTCTAGTGTGCGTTACATGCTCTACGCCGATGAAACCGGAAAAATCTATTTTGGCATTCCTTTTTGGGAACCAGAGGTAGAAAATTCCCTCACCATTGCCCGGCGGATACAACTGCCAGAAGATTATCCCGGTGAAAGTGATAAACCAATGGTGCGGCAACACATGTCACCAGACGGGGCTGTTACCGATGTATTTATTCCTCTGATTGTCAATAAAAAATATCTAGGTGTATTGGCAATTGGTATTAATCCTAACCAAGCAGCAGTCATTTCTACAAACTTTACCCGTGATGTCACAATCGCTGTTTTTATCACAATTTGGGTAATGGTGATTTTAGCAGGAGTAATTAACGCTTTAACCATTACAAAACCGATTAAAGAACTTCTAGTAGGGGTAAAACAAATTGCTACCGGCAATTTCAAGCAACGAATTGACTTACCACTAGGAGGCGAACTAGGAGAATTAATTTTTAGCTTCAATGAAATGGCAGAGCGCCTAGAAAGTTATGAAGAGCAAAACATTGAAGAACTGACAGCAGAAAAAGCCAAATTAGAAACCTTGGTTTCCACAATCGCCGATGGTGCTGTCTTAATCGACAACAGTATGCAAGTGATTTTAGTTAACCCCACGGCACGGCGAATTTTTGGCTGGGAAGGTGATGAGGTGGTAGGGAGCAATGTTTTACATAATTTGCCTCCAGCTGTACAAATGGAAATCACCAATCCTTTATATGAAATGGCCGCTGGCGAATGCGAAAGTGCCGAGTTTCGTATTCATCTGGGCCAACCTACCAAGCGCACGATTCGTATTCTGTTAACCACAGTGCTTAACCTGCAACGGGAAAGTATTAAAGGTATTGCCATAACTGTGCAAGATATCACCCGCGAGGTAGAACTGAACGAGGCCAAAAGCCAATTTATCAGTAACGTTTCTCACGAATTGCGAACGCCCCTGTTTAATATCAAATCCTTTATTGAAACTTTGCATGACTACGGCGAAGACCTGAGTTTAGAACAACGGCAGGATTTCTTGCAGACTGTCAATCATGAAACCGATCGCCTAACTCGTTTAGTTAACGATGTTTTAGATTTATCAAAACTCGAATCAGGTCGCAATTATAACTTCGGTGGGGTAGATTTGGCACAAGCGATCGAACAAACGCTGCGTACTTACCAACTCAATGCTAAAGACAAAGGCATTGAATTAATTCAGGAAGTCGCCCCTAATTTACCATTTGTTATAGGTAATTATGATTTGTTGCTGCAAGTCTTAGCTAATTTAGTTGGCAATGCTCTAAAATTCACTGAGGCAGGTGGTAAAGTAGCGATCTGTACCTATCAATTAGATCCCAAGCCCAATTCTCATACTCTGTCTTCTCAAGTGCGGGTGGAAATCTCCGATACTGGTATTGGTATTGCCCCAGAAGATCAACAAGCAATTTTCGACCGCTTCTTCCGTGTAGAAAATCGAGTTCATACTCTAGAAGGTACTGGTTTGGGTCTATCAATCGTCAGAAACATTATGGAAAGGCATCGTAGCGTAGTGCATCTGGTCAGTGAAGTTGGGGTAGGTACGACTTTTTGGTTTGACTTAAACGTTTTTGATGAGGAAGCACTACAAAAAGTCGTAGAGCCTAAAGCTACTGAAGTACCTAAAATTACTGCAACCTAGTACCGCAGAAATTTTAAACCCCTCTTTTCCCCCTGCTCCTCTGCTCCCCCGGTTACTGAACGTCTTGTACTGAGTTTCGACTACGCTCAACTGCCGCGCAGCCGAAGTAAGTCGAAGTATGCTCCCCTGCTTCTTCTGGTCAAGATGCCGACAGAGCTATGAGCAAACACACACATAATAAACCTAATATTAGTAGCAAAGCTTGATTGCGTTTCATCCAGGTTTTGACAGTTGCACCCAAGTTGCTGGTGTAATGCTGTGATTCCAAATTTAATCGGCTCTTATCAAGATTGTCATACAAAGTACAGTCCTTAGCGTATGGACGTTGGGGAAAGTTGCAGGTGTTATCCGCATGGTAGGTGCAGCTTTCACACAGATATTCATCCCCTGTAGCGCGGTGCAACGGAATGCCAGGATGCCCATAAGCTTTGAGCGTTGTACGACAATATGGACAGGTAATAGCCTGATTATCAACGAGTTGATGGCAGCGAGGACAAGATGTTGTAGCCACAACCTAAGTGTAAATATAGGTAAACATTATTGATTTTAGCTCTTGTACTAAAGTGAATTTGAGCCACTCCCCCATTTTTAAAACGGGGGATTCAGGCATCAGACAGAGATTGCAGTCTGGGACTGTCTGATATCTCCTACGCCTAGAGTCGAACTCCCGACTCTTTTAATATTTAAACTAGCATTTTCGTCTCGGTCATTTTCAGATTGACATGAAGGACAACGCCAACGTCTGACTGACAAATCCAGACGATCTATTACGTGTCCGCAACAAGAACAAGTTTTGCTAGAAGGATACCACTGGTCGATATAGACCACAAGTTTCCCCTTTTTCAACGCTACCCATTCCAAGATATCTAGGAAGTCTCGAAGCGCTAGGTCATTAACTTTTCTTCCCCATAAACGCTTCATGCCTTTGAGGTTTAGCGTCTCAAAACACAGCACATCAAATCTATTAGTTAACTCATGCACTAACTTCCAAAACCAATCGCTTCTGCGGTTGGCTATGTCTTCATGGGCGCGTACTAGATTTTTCCTCGCTCGTTCCCGGTTAGATGAGCCTTTTAACTTTTTAGAGTGATGCCGATTTGCTTTTCTGATGGCATTGAGTGATTGTTTGAAGAACTGGGGAGACTCAATTTTGCGAAAAACGCGGTCTTGGGGTTTCCCCAAGAGGAGCGATTTTTCAAGACAAGAGCCATCCGAGCAGGTTAGGAATACCTTTAAGCCAAAATCAAAGCCCGCTATTTTACCAGTCGTGAGTTTAATTTCTGGCTCATCAATACTATCAACGACAACGACCATAAACAATTCACCCAATAGGGTGCGCTTAATGGTCAGAGTCTTGATTTTTCCCTCAATCTCTCTAGAATTCCAATATTGATAAACACGACTCCCAATTTTAACTCGATTGCCACCTAAGAATTTATATCCGGCTTGCTTTAAGGTGAATGACTTATATTTTTTAACCTTTTTAAACCCCGGCAGTCTAACCCCCTTTTTGTTATGTTTAAAAAATAGTTGGTAGGCTTTCTCAATGCGTTGACAAATATCTTGCACTGCTTGAGAACCGACTGATTGCCAGAACGGGTTATGTTTCCTCAATTTGGCAATATGAGACTGAAGTTTTGCACAACTTAAATGCTT
>JBBSOP010000309.1:0-6376 GCA_038259655.1 Chroococcales cyanobacterium | reverse complement strand
TTACTGGGGAGAGCCGGATTTTCCTTATCCGATGGGTATGGTGCAGAATACAGGCAATGTCTTAGCTGATATGATTCCCGCTGAAGCACCGCCCTTGATGGCTCCATTGGTGAAACTGATTCCTCATTTTGAGCGCCATTTACTAGCAGAGCGATCGGTTGGCTGGTGGTTGCAAACAGAAGATTTACCAGATCCAAATAATCGGATTCGTGTGGTAGGTGATAAAATTCACGTTGACTATACATTAAACAATACCGAAGCAAGCGATCGCTTAATCCACCGCTGGACATCTGTACTCAAGTCAATCCCTCATTCTGCTAAACACGTCCTACCATTTAGCATTTATCCCCGCACTCATTTGCCTGAACAAGCAGTAGGTCATCAATGTGGTAGTTGTCGATTTGGCACAGATCCCAAAACCTCAGTCCTTGACCTTAATTGCCGTACCCATGATGTTGAGAATCTCTATGTTGTAGATAGTAGCTTTTTCCCTTCTAATTCGGGTGCTAACCCCACACTGACGATTATGGCGAATGCGTTGCGCGTTGGTGATATCCTTGCAGCAGCGCTGAGTGCAAAGCACACGCTCCGCGAACGCTAACCCATAGCTGAACGATTAAAGTAGAAAGCTATGAAAACAAAGGCATCACAAGATTCATTAATTAATTTGATATTGCCTCTAGCACTCATACTAGGACTAGTTCTGCTTTTGAGTTTGAATATGGAAGGCGGAGGAGAAAGCAGGGAAACTACTCCTTTAGAGACATGGCTCAAAGTCATTGTTGGTTATTTGGCAGCAGGAACAGAAATTGCCGCAGCAGTTGTGATTGGCGCAGCAGTTATCAAAGGCATTGCTGCCTATTTGCGATTATTGTTCTCTCGCTCTAAACAACATTTTGATGCCACAGAAGGAATCCGTCTGCAATTAGGACGAGTGCTAGCATTAGGATTAGAATTTACTGTCGCTAGTGATATTTTGCGAACGGCAGTAGCACCTACCCGCCAGGATATTTTGAATTTAGGAGCGATCGTTTTGCTGCGAACCTTGCTGAATTATTTCTTAGAGCATGAAATTCAGCAAGGAGAAGAGCGCCGTTTACAACAACAGTCAACGAGTGAGAGCGTAAGATAAAACTTTTGCCTCTAAATACTGAAGTAAGTCTAATTATTTCTAGGTATAGACAGATGACAAACGACAAACAGCCTGATTTAAAAGCACAAAATCAAACCTCCCTTGAAACATCCTCCAATTCTCATCCTCCTGATTTAGAAGCGCAAAACCAAAACCCAACTTCCCCTGAAACATCCTCCATTGCTCATTCGATTGCAACAGGATTGGGAGCAGCAGGAGGTGGGATTGCAGGAGCGGCACTAGGTCGCTCAATTGGCGGTAAAGTAGGTGCGGCGATCGGTGGAGTTGCAGGGGCAATAACTGGAGGAGTTGCAGGTAATCAGCTAGCAGGGTACGCTGAGGAATTTATTGAAGAACTCCAGCCGACAGCTGGATTAGGATTAGGAGCCGATCATAAACCCATAGAACTACCTAGTCACTATTGTTGGGAAGAACTACAAGCATTATCAAAACCCCAAGTTGGAGAAATCCAAGCTACATAAGCCAATAATTTTAATTAGCTTGAGCTTTGTTTAGAATCTAGAAACTGAAGCATTCGGTAGCGTCTTCCAGACTAATAAGGGCGGTTATTCCCACCGGGAATTTATAGCCTAATCTGTCAAGATTAAAGATAGCTGGAGGTTAAAAACATGAAATTCTCAATCCAATCGCTTTATAGTTGGTATCGCAACACGCTTCGTAATCCCAAATACCGTTGGTGGGTAATTTTAGGAACACTAGTTTATTTAGTTAGCCCTATTGATATTGCCCCAGATTTTTTACCTATCGTCGGACAAATTGATGATGTTTTTCTTTTGACATTGTTAGTTTCTGAAGTGTCTGGGTTAGTGATTGAAGGTTGGAAAGCTCGTAAGGGTAACGCGGATACTGAAGTTGCTTATACTTCGGAAGATTCTACTTCTAACGCTAGCACCATTGATGTTGATGCGGTTTCTGTTAAATAGTTTTTTCCACAAATTAAATATAATAAAACCCTTACCTTTGTTGTGTAGTTACAACTTTAATACGAAGGTAGGGGATATTTTTTATTTGATTCAGTAAGAACTAATTAACGTGAGTTCGACTGAACCTAACCCCAACCCTTCCCTACAAGGGAAGGGGCAAAAAATCTACAAATTGGTACGAAAAAATAGTGTTTTTAAGCCTCTCTCCGCTTGCCTAACGGCAGGCTAACGCCAACGGGGAGAGGAATGGAAGCGGGGTTCTTCAAAATCTATCGAACTCAGGTTAATTAGGGTATTCGTGAGAAACAAACGGGACTTGTACTATTTCACCCTCGGTTTCTCCAACTTGAACTTTCAAACCAACGCCACCAGCTTTGCTACGAACATAACCCAATCCGAAGTAACCATCAGCAGTTTCGGTGTAACTGGTAAGTTTACCAACTTTTTCATTTCCAACTGCGATCGCACTTCCTATTTCAGCAGGAGCGTTGAGGCGGATACCCCAGAGGTGTTGTTTTACACCTTTATATGTGCTTAATCGAGCAATGGTTTCTTGCCCAATGTAACAACCTTTGGTAAAGGAAATGGTTTGCCATAAACCAGCTTCTAGAGGGTTGTAATCATCTGTGAGTTCCAAATCTGGCGCTGGACGACCTTGTAATATACGTAACGTATTCCAAGCGCGATCGCTCAATTCTACTGCCCCTAATTCTAAAATTTGATTCCACACCTGCTCTTTTTCAGAAGCTGGCAATATCAGCGTATATCCTACAGAAGCCAAGCCGCTACCCACTGCAACTATAACTTTCTCGTTGATTAACAAATGATTACCGTAGGGTTGACCGATAATTGCTTTAGCACCAAGCTTTTCGATTACAGCATCACTTTTTGGCCCAATCAAGCTGAAGGTTGCGGTTTCGCTAGTAATATCTGTTAATTTCACCTTATCAGCAAAGAAAATATAACGATCTAGCCATTGCATCAAAAATTCACAACGATTAGGTGAAACCAGTAGTAATACTGCATCATCAAGAACGTAGGCTGTGACTAAATCAATTGTGCGGGCGGTGGATGTCACCATGACAGTATCACAGCCTTGTCCTGGTTTGAGGCTTTGAAAGTCGTTAGTACTTTGGTTGTGTAAAAATCGCATCCGGTCATCATCAGAAACACGGATTCGTCCCCAGAATGAGCGATCGCATATAGCAACTTCTTCTGTCGCTGCTTGGATGGATGCTATGTCTTTAGCGTCAATTGCAGATGTTGGCATGGTGATGAAGAGTTGCTTAGTTTCAATGTTTCCGCATTGAGAATCTTAGCAAATAAGAGTTTGCAGCTTCAATGACCTAAGGATAAGATCTGGCATCCCTAACTCAAAAAGATTAATAAAAAGGAAATCTTTACCAGAAATAGCCAAGGTAGTAGGGTTAGAGAATCAGCAATCATTACATCATTTTTTAACAGAATCGCCGTGGTTAAAACAACGTAGAGACCTTGTTAAGTAAGGTCTCTACCCAAGATTATTGATAGGAAAATAATCTAATTTAAATTGTATTGGTTTATTTTCACTTCACATCGTAGCCAAACAAATTTGGATCAACTTCTCCTAACTGCAAATCTGCCAAACCATACTCTGCCCATCGCCTCTCTACCAACGCTGCAACATCGGGATCTGATTCTAGAGGCGCGCCCCATTCATGGTCTATTTCTGGGGGAATTTTCGTTGTAGCATCAATTCCCATGCGTCCGCCTAAACCAATTTTCTCACTGGCAAAATCTAAAGTATCGAAGGGTGTGTTCGGTAAAATAAATACATCTCGTACAGGATCAACTTTAGAACTAATTGCCCAGACTACTTGACGTGGATCACGAATATTGATGTCTTTATCTACAACAATGACAAACTTAGTGTAGGTAAATTGTGGTAAAGCACTCCAAAATGCTAAAGCTGCCCGTCGTGCTTGTCCTGGATATGCTTTATCAATGGAAATAATTGCTGCTTTGTAACTTAAAGCTTCCATTGGTAAGAAAAAATCGACGATTTCTGAGACTTGTTGCCGCAGAATAGGAGTGTAAATCCGATTAAGTGCGATCGCCATCATCGCCTCTTCTTTGGGTGGACGACCGCTAAATGTTGTTAAATAAATTGGATTTTTGCGGTGTGTCATACACTGAAAGCGAACTAAAGGCGAATCTTCAACACCACCGTAATAACCCATGTGGTCGCCAAAAGGTCCATCAGGTAAAACTTCCCCTGGTGTAATCGTTCCTTCCAACACAAATTCAGAATCGGCGGGAACTTCCAAATCTACAGTTTTACATTTTGCCAACTGCACACCCGAACCGCCATATAGTCCAGCAAACAGCCATTCTGACAAATCTACAGGTATAGGCGTAGCAGCTGCCATGATAATTAAAGGATCTACACCAAGTGCGATCGCTACTTCTAATTTTTTCCCACGTTCGGCAGCTTTTCGCAAATGCCTCGCCCCACCTCGCACCGATAACCAGTGAACGGTCATTGTATTTTGAGATTGCAACTGCAAGCGGTATACGCCTACGTTTGGCGTACCTGTTTCACAATCTTTAGTAATTACCAACCCCAGGGTAATAATTTTGCCAGCATCACCAACGTAAGGACGAATCAAAGGTAATTTGTGCAAATCTAAATCATCACCTTGAATCACCACTTGCTGACAAGCAGGGAAAAAGTCCCTTCCTGGTTTGGCTTTCACTACATCAAACAGTACTTTACCAAAATCTATCGCTTGGGAAATCTTTTTTGGCGGTTTTGGCTGTTGCAGCATACTCAGCTTTTTCCCCAGAGTTTCTAATTCCTCTGGGTGTTGCATATTCATCGCCCAGCAAATCCTTTCCACCGTTCCCATCAAATTTATTGCCACCGGAAAGTCAGCACCTTTGACGTTTTCAAACAGCAACCCCGGCCCACCTTTTTGCAGCATTCGGTTGGAAATCTCAGCGATTTCTAACTCCGGGTCAACTAAAGCTGAAATTCGCTGTAATTGCCCTTTTTGTTCCAGAATTTTAATGAAGCCCCGTAAATCTCTCGCCATTGTTTTAATAAAGCTAATTATTTAAGAAGTGTGAAGCGCTTTCTTAATATTATCTAGACTTTATGGTGGCTTAGATAGTCATTGGGCAAAATCGTCTGCCTTTGATTGGTGTTTTGCCTTCTTCTCAAAATACTGCTGATGCTCTGCTGTTGCTAAATAATATTCTTTAGCAGGCATAATTTCCGTTACGATATCTTGCTCAAATCTCCCAGACATTTGCAGCTTAGCCTTTGATTGCTGTGCTGCTTGTTGTTGCTGGGCATTGTGAAAAAAGATTACAGACCTATATTGTTCCCCTCTGTCTGGTCCTTGACGGTTTAGGGTTGTCGGGTCATGAATATCCCAAAACACCGCCAGCAAGTCATCATAACTCACAGATTGCGGGTCATATTCTATCTGCACCACTTCAGCGTGACCTGTTATCCTCGACAACACATCAAGATAGCATGGGTCAGGAAAATGCCCGCCCATATAGCCAACTGAGGTTGATATTACTCCCTTGACTTGGCGAAATCCTGCCTCCACAGACCAAAAACAGCCAGCGCCAAATGTTGCTTTTTCCATTGTTATCATGCACTAGCGTAAAATTTCGAGTTTTGAACGAAAGAAAAAATGAAGGTTTCAAAGCCTCTCACTGATGCTGTGGGGGAGAGTATACCCGTCGAACTCACGTTAAATAACTTAATTATAGGCATCACATTGCCAAAAAATCTTTTTTGTACGTTAAGTAAATTTTCAAGCCACGGCTGGGCAACAACTCTGCGCGGCTATGGCTTGAAAAATGCTTTCAAACAAATATTTAGTTACTCAAACCTCCAAAAATCCGATTTCTAGGATTAGTGCAGGACTTACGCAAAATTATGGAAAAACGTAGACGCTCAAGCGGCTTGCCGTAGGCTACCGCAAAGGACACAGAGGACACGTAAAGCCTGCGGGCATAGCTACGCTTAGCGCGCAGCGTCTCGCAGAGAAGTTAAGAGGGTTTTAGAGAGTTCTTGCGTAAGTCCTATAGTGAATTGATATTCTAAACAAAAGTAAAGCCACTGCTAAAATCTGAAATCGAAACTCCTTGAACAAGTGCAATTAAGTCATTGTTGAAAGATATTCCCGTCCCCACGACATTATTAATAGAGGTGATACCCAAGCTTAAGGGCTACGGTGTACACACAAGTACTATCTGAAAGGGTTTCAGGCGTTATAGACCCCTTAAATCGTCATTACGAGCG
>JBBSOP010000308.1:0-6380 GCA_038259655.1 Chroococcales cyanobacterium | reverse complement strand
GACAAATGACCAATGACCACCCCAGAAGGGTACAATAAATGCCGATTGTCTTCCAAAATTTGAAAGCTTCATGATTTCTAGTAACGACTTTAGACCTGGTGTTTCAATTGTCTTAGATGGGTCTGTATGGCGAGTGGTGGAATTTCTCCACGTTAAGCCAGGTAAAGGCTCTGCCTTTGTGCGGACAAAACTGAAAAGCGTCTCAAGTGGGAGTGTGGTAGAAAAAACATTCCGGGCTGGGGAAACAGTGCCACAAGCTACTCTCGAAAAAATAACGATGCAGCATACCTATAAAGAAGGCGAGGAGTTTGTCTTTATGGATATGGAAACCTACGAAGAAAATAGATTGAGCGCAGCCCAGATTGGCGATCGCGTTAAATATCTTAAAGAAGGTATGGAAGCGAATGTCGTTCGGTGGGGTGAACAAGTGCTAGAAGTGGAACTGCCTAACTCTGTAGCTCTGGAAGTGGTACAAACAGATCCAGGTGTCAAAGGTGATACTGCCACAGGTGGTACCAAACCAGCTGTGTTAGAAACTGGAGCAACTGTGATGGTTCCCTTGTTTATTTCTCAAGGAGAACGGATTAAAATTGATACCCGTGATGACAAATACTTAGGCAGAGAATAAGTTTCATTGCATCTCCAAACAAATTCTTGTTGCAATCCCTGAATAGGGATTAAATTCTTGCGAAAGTTAATAATGATTAATTTAAAGATCGGTCGAGGTAATAAAAACTGTGCCATTGGACTTTAATGAAATCCGCCAACTGCTGACAACTATTGACCAAACAGATATTGCCGAAGTCACACTCAAAAGTGAAGACTTTGAATTAACAGTGCGTAAAGCTAGTAACGTTAGCAGTCAAATTGTGTCAGTTGGTCAAGCAGCATCAAGTAGTTTGGTTAGTTCGGGAACCACATCGATTTCAGCGATGGGCGCACAAACAGCAACACCTCTACTGTCGGAGGTGGGGACAAATCGCATTTCCGACAATGCCGTAACTGGGTCTAACGTGCAGTTATCAGCTAATCCTCCCGCAACAATTGATAAAAAATGGGTGGAAGTACCTTCGCCGATGGTAGGAACCTTTTATCGCTCTCCTGCCCCCGGTGAGGCATTATTTGTAGAAGTGGGCGATCGCGTCCGTAAAGGCCAAACAGTCTGTATTATTGAAGCTATGAAGCTGATGAATGAAATTGAAGTTGAAGTATCTGGGCAAGTAATGGAGATTCTGGTCGAAAATGGCGAACCAGTAGAATATGGTCATCCTTTGATGCGAATTAACCCTGATTAAGTATTAATGTATATATCAAATGATTCATTAATATCAATGAGTCATTGCTAAAACTGTCAGATCTGCGGGTCAATTTTGATGAAACAAGCGTTGCCTGTACCGCCGGAAGTGGTGCAACAAGTGGCCGAATACTTCAGCCTGTTAAGTGAGCCAATGCGCCTACGGTTGTTACACTTACTACGGGATGAAGAAAAATGCGTGCAAGAATTGGTAGAGGCAACACAAACTTCACAAGCAAATGTGTCCAAACACCTAAAGGTAATGTGGCAAGCAGGAATCCTTAGCCGCCGCAGTGAAGGGACTTGTGCTTACTACCGGGTGGAAGATGAAATGATTTTTGAATTGTGCAATCGGGTTTGCGAGCGCCTTGCCGCTAGGCTAGAACAGCAAGCCCGTAGCTTCAGGGTGCTAAATAGCCAGCTTTAAGTCTTTGTTAGTTGTCAGTTGTTACTAAGTATAAGTACTTTAAGTAATACTAGTTTTAGTGTTGTCAGTTGTCATTTGCTACTGACCACACTTCGACTACGCGGTAGTTGAATCTCGACTTCGCTCGATTTCCGCGCAGTCGAAACTCAGTGCATCGCTGACCACTGACCACTGACTATTAACTAAAGCGGATAGTTTTCTTTAAATTTCTCACGAGTTAGTGGTTGCTGTAATTCCACGCCTTCGCCACCTAAAACATCCAACTGCTTGCCGTTCACGTCAATGTAAACTTTGGCGTTGGGGTTTAATGTTGTAGCAGTGTAAACTACTTGTCCCACACGACCAATCATTGAAGTGCTACCACCACCTTTGGTAAAATCTTCAGATAAATTCACATGAACTTCATCATTGTTCACCTTTAACCCTAGCAATTTAGTTCCCTTGGGGATGGTTGTAGCATCTGTTCCTTCTGTTGGCCCTTCTAATAAACTTTGAAAAGCTTTTTCTAAGATTTGGTTAGGCTGTGTAGCCGCTATTTGAATTGGTTTGGGAACCAAATCTACACTTTTTTCTTTTGGTTTTAGCCAATAAATATTTGCAGTTTTTTCGTTACCTTGCTGTGTGGTTGATGGCTGTGACTGCCCTGGCTGAGTTATTGTTTGAGAGGATTTTGATGGTGTAGTGGGGTTGGTGGAGTTCCAAGTTAACCAAGCCACGCCGCCACTGACGGCTACAACCGCTGCTGAAACGGCTGCTATTACGCCTGAAGAAATACGGTTAGATCCTTGTTGGTCTGTCATATTTAAAACCTTCTTGACTAAGAACTGAGATAATTTTTTTTGTGAAGAGCAGCCTGGTTAAGGACGATACTGACAAGTGGAGAGTTTCCCAAAACCTAAATGATGTTTCAACACTTCAAAATGTTGCGATTAGACAAAACCGTTATATTTGAGGGAACTCATCTTTTATTTTAGAATTTTCATTTGTAATCCGTCACCTGCCAAATTATGTAAATAGATAAATCTCAATCTTTTCTTGAGATTCTTGACAATCACAAAGCAGAAGAACGCAGAGTATTTACTCCTCTGCGAATCTATAGAAGTTTCAGCACTAGAACATTTTTTATGTATAAATTTGTCTAGGGCAATTTAATTTTTAGCTTCTATTGCTGCTGTAATCCATTGTTGGAGTGTAGTTGTAACTTCTGCAATGACAATTTCTTGAGATTTACGAGTTGCTCTTTCTACAACTTCGACTTTGCCATTAGCGATCGCTCGTCCTGTTACTATTCTATAAGGGATGCCAATTAAATCAGCATCTTTGAATTTTACTCCTGCTCGTTCATCGCGGTCATCTAATAAAGTTTCAATGCCAGCTTGATTAAGTTCGGTATAGAGTTGTTGAGCAACTTGAACTTGTTGAGCGTCATTAATATTAGGAATTGTGATGATCGCGTGATAAGGTGCGATCGCTACTGGCCAGATAATTCCATCTTTATCGTAAGATTGCTCTACAGCCGATTGCGCTAAACGTGACACACCGACTCCATAACAACCCATAAATAGGGGCTTTTCTTCACCTTGTTCATTGGTATAAGTTGCTCCCATCACTTGGGAATATTTAGTACCTAATTGGAAGATATGACCAGCTTCAATTCCGCGGGCGCTTGCAAGAGTTTGTTCAGGGTTATGAAGGGCGCGATCGCCTGGTCTAGCTTTACGTATATCTACTATTTGTGTTGGTAGTTTAAATTGCTCACCCCAATTTGCCCCAACTACGTGATAGCCAGTCTCATTTGCACCTGTAACAAAGTTTTTTAAATCAACAGTTGTTTGATCTACCAAGCGGACAAACTGAGAATGGATCTGTTTATCGCCTTTAATATACTCATCGGCAATATCAGGAGCAATATATCCTAAAGGCAAAGATTTAGCTGTCCATGTTTGCTGCGTTTCTATGCTTGGTACATCCAAGGCAATAATAGCTTTAGCACCATAATTAACAGCTAGCTTGGTCAATTCGTTTTGCAACTTGACTTCATTTACCTCCTGATCACCGCGAATGCTCACCAAAACCAAAACTGTCAGCCCATTGTCGTAGACTGTTTGATAAAGAACGTTTTTCACCACCTGGGTAGGAGAACACTTGAGGAGTTGACAGAGCTTGTCAATCGTGTCTGTTCCAGGTGTATCGTGTTTCTCATAAGTTGTAAACCGTGAAGGTTCTGCGTCAATTGGTAAAGAAACTGCTTTTTCTACGTTAGCGGCATATTTGCCATCCTCGGTGTAGAGAACTTCGTCTTCACCAGCTTCCGCTAAAACCATAAATTCTGTCGAACCAGAACCACCAATTGCTCCAGAATCAGCTTCCACAGCCCGAAAAGCTAAACCAGAACGCCGCAGCATATTTGTGTATGCCTGATACATATCCTGGTAAGTTTCCTTGAGGCTGGTTTCATCGACATGGAATGAATAGCCGTCTTTCATAATAAATTCCCGCCCACGCATTAAACCAAAGCGGGGACGAATTTCATCGCGGAATTTGGTTTGAATTTGGTAGAGATGCAGCGGTAGTTGACGATAAGAGCGAATCATCTCACGAGCAATTGTTGTGATCACTTCCTCATGAGTGGGGCCTAATCCTAATTGTTGCTCCCGGCGGTCAATCAGGGAAAACATAATCCCCTCAGCTTTAGTGTAGGTATCCCAGCGTCCTGATTCCTTCCATAAATCCGCTGGCTGTAATTGAGGAAGCAGACATTCTTGTGCGCCTGTGGCGTTCATCTCTTCTCGGACAATTTGGGAAACTTTTTGTAATACTCGCCACATCAGCGGCAAATAAGCATAAATACCGCTGCCGATGCGACGAATATAACCTGCACGAAGTAATAATTTATGACTAGGAATCTCAGCATCAGCTGGATCATCCCGAAGTGTAACGAATAACATTTGTGACAGTCGCATCGTTTATTCCCTTTCCAAAACTGCTAATCTCTCAAATTCGGTTAATCTAAAATCTCTAATTGCAACTTGAGGAGAAAACTACCTTGTCAAATGTAATTTATCAAGCGCAGCCACCTTTAGAATTTATCCCCCCAAAATTCAACCCTCTATTTTTACGAGCTGTGCATTTGTTGCTACCAAGTTGGATTAGTTGGCAAACAGCTATTACCCAAATTGAAGCAGACAACTTAGAGGTATTAGTGGATCTTTATCGCCAGTTTCAAGCAGATAAAATCCGGTTTATGCTGGCATTTCGCCATCCTAAAACAGACGATCCATTTTGTTTGACTTATTTGTTTTCTCAACTCGTGCCAAGGGTAGCACGAGAGCAGGGTACAGCACTACAATCTCCAATTCACGCTCATTTTATCTACGATCGCGGCATTCCTCTTTGGGCTGGTTCTTATGTTGGTTGGATAGCTTCGCGTTTGGGTGGAACTCCCATTCAGCGGGGTAAGGCTGACTGGACGGGGTTACGTTCGGCGCGTGACTTGTTTGCCAATGGCAAATTTCCAATGGCCGCCGCGCCAGAAGGAGCTACTAATGGTCTTTCGGAGAAAGTTAGCCCTTTAGAACCTGGTATTGCCCAATTAGGCTTTTGGTGTGCTGAAGATTTGCACAAAGATAACCGTTCTGAGCAGGTTCTCATTGTACCAGTTGGGATCAAATATAGTTATGTTGACACGCCTTGGAGAGCGATCGCTGATCTTTTAAGTGAATTGGAAGCAGCTAGTGGTTTAGCGATCAATTCAGCTAATCAAGGCAATATTCCTTGTCTGGAGTCACTTTATCCCCGATTGTTAACTTTAGCAGAACATTTGCTTGGCTTGATGGAGCAATTTTACACGCGGTTTTACCATCAAAACTTGCCGGATACCAAAACGGAAATTAGCGATAGAAATGAAGCTCTAGCAATACGTTTACAAGCTTTATTGAATGTAGCCTTGCAAATATCAGAACAACATTTTGACTTGCAACCTAAAGGAAAATTAAGCGATCGCTGTCGGCGGGTAGAGCAAGCTGCCTGGAATTATATCTTTAGAGAAGATTTTAAAGATGTTAAAGCCTTATCGCCTGTAGAAAAAGCCTTAGGCGATCGGGTTGCTGAAGAAGCAAACGCCCGGATGTGGCACATGCGTTTAGTAGAAAGTTTCGTAGCAGTTTCGGGTAATTATATCCGCGAAAAACCGACAGTAGAAAGATTTGCGGAGACAACTTTGATTTTATGGCAGATGATTGCTCGCATCAAAGGCGATCAAACGTCCCAGCGCCCGCAGTTAGGCAAACAACAGGTAAAAATTACTATTGGTGAGCCAATCTCTGTATCAGATCGTTACCCAACGTATAAAGAAAATCGTTTGAGTGCAAGACAAGCTGTTGCTGATTTGACGAATGATTTGGAGCAGACGATGGAGGAGTTGATCTGACTTTTCCACATCCTGTGAAAATCAGCTTAATACCCCAAACTCAAAAACCAATAAATCAAAAGTGTCATTCTTCTTTTAAGTGAGATTTAAGCCTCCATCAATCACAATCACTTCACCAGTTATGTAATTTGATGCAACCAGCATCATTACAGTATCAGCAATCTCTTCAGGTTTAGCTCCACGATGCATAGGGGCGCGGTTTTGCCAAAGCTCCCTCGCCGCAACCCATT
>JBBSOP010000307.1:0-6382 GCA_038259655.1 Chroococcales cyanobacterium | reverse complement strand
ATGAGTAATGAGTAAAAATTTCTTTTTTTCAACTTATTACTTATTACTTATTACTTATTACTCCAGAATCCCCGACCGTTCACGGCGGGGAGGATGTCAAAGATTAGACATTACATCCCGTGCAACTGCTAAAGTTTGCTCAATATCTTCGTCAGTGTGAGCAAAAGAAGTAAATCCAGCCTCATACTGAGAAGGTGCTAAATATATACCGCGCTCTAACATACCGCGATGGAAGCGACCAAATTTTGCTGTATCAGACTTTTTGGCATCTTCGTAATTATGAACAGGCCCAGCAGTGAAGAATAAACCAAACATAGCGCTGATTTGACCGCCACAAACGCTATGACCAGTTTCTTTAGCAATTTGCAGCAAACCATCTGTTAGTTTTTGAGTAATTCGATCTAAATACTCGTAAGTACCGGATTTTTGCAGCAATTCCAGCGTCTTAATTCCAGCAGTCATCGCTAGGGGATTACCCGAAAGAGTTCCTGCTTGATATACAGGGCCAGCAGGAGCAATCATTGACATAATATCTCGACGACCGCCATAGGCTCCTACTGGCAAACCGCCACCGATTACCTTACCTAAAGTCGTCAAATCAGGGGTAACGCCAAATTTTTCTTGAGCGCCACCGTAAGCAATCCGAAAGCCAGTCATGACTTCATCAAATACCAACAGCGCTCCATGTTCTTGGGTTAGTTCCCGTAAACCTTCTAGAAAACCAGCATCGGGAGGAATAAAGCCAGCATTACCGACAACTGGCTCCAGAATGATTCCAGCAATTTCGTCGCGGTTTTCTGCAAATAAAGCTTTGACAGCTTCTAAATCATTAAAAGGTGCAGTTAGTGTGCTACTGGTTGCTGATTTAGGTACTCCTGGCGAGTCGGGTAAGCCGAGGGTGGCGACACCAGAACCAGCCTTGACTAGGAACATATCAGCGTGGCCGTGGTAGCAGCCTTCAAACTTGATAATTTTCTCTCTTTGGGTAAAAGCCCGCATCAGCCGCAGCACTGACATACAAGCTTCAGTCCCGGAGTTGACAAATCTAACCATTTCAACGCTGGGAACGGCATCAATGACCATTTCTGCCAAGACGTTTTCTAGGACTGAGGGCGCACCGAAACTGGTTCCTTTTTCTAAAGCTTCATGCAGCGCTGCAATCACTTCTGGATGAGCATGACCGCAAATGGCCGGTCCCCAAGTGCCTACATAATCAATGTATTGGTTGCCATCTACATCCCAAATGTATGCGCCTTGAACGCGATCAAAAACAATCGGCTGTCCTCCCACGGATTTGAAAGCACGAACTGGAGAACTGACTCCTCCTGGCATGAGATTTTGGGCAGCTGTGAAAATTTCTTGTGATTTTGTGGTTTTAATCGTGGTATTTACCAAGGCTTTCTCCTGATAGTGGGTAATCAAAAAGCTGTATTTAAAGCTCTATCTTAGGATAGGGTTAAAAACTGATTGAAACTTCTATCGTATAAAAATAACTAAACCAAAAAAATAACAAAATGTTATACAAGTCTAATGAAGACTTGCCTTTAGAGATTCGGACTCGATTATCTGAGGCATATCAAGATCTTTATCGAGCAGCTTTTAATTCAGCTGTTCATTGGTATGGTGAGGCTCCCAAAGCTCATCAAGTCGCCATGAGCGCTATTAAGATGCAATCTGCGATGGATAGGAACGTTCTAGCATTTAGCTAATACAACATAAAAATAAGACTGAGGTTGTAAGCTAGTTACCAATGTTTAGATGGTGTTTTGATTTTTGCAGTACTGCACTGAAAAAGAAAATTGTTGCGGAAAAATCATGCCAGCTGCCCTATCCAGAATGGTATCGTGAAACAATAGAATCATTCTCATTAGAGCAAACTAGCTGGTATGTTTTCCATTGAACCGCATTCACTGCACCAAACCATCCCTGTTGAGAAAATTCGCTACGATGAACGGGGTTTAGTGCCAGCAATTATCCAAGATTATTTGGATGGTACTGTTTTGATGATGGCGTGGATGAATCGAGAATCGCTACAAAAGACTTTGGAAACAGGAGAAACTTGTTTTTGGAGTCGTTCTCGTCAGGAGTTCTGGCACAAAGGGGCGACTTCTGGTCATACTCAAAAAGTGCAAAGTATTCGTTATGACTGCGATAGTGATGCTCTGTTAATTGGAGTGGAGCAAATAGGAGATATTGCTTGTCATACTGGTGAACGCAGTTGTTTTCATCAGGTAGAAGGAAAAGTTGCTCCTCCACCAGGAGATACATTGTCACAAGTGTTTGATGTAATATGCGATCGCCGCGATCATCCTAACGAAAATTCTTATACCTGTAAGTTATTGGCAGGTGGTGATAATAAGATTTTGAAGAAAATTGGTGAAGAATCCGCAGAAGTGGTAATGGCCTGTAAAGATGATGATGCAGATGCGATCGCCGGGGAAGTTGCAGACTTGTTTTATCATACCCTGGTAGCTTTAGCGCATCATCAAGTTGATATCAAAGCAGTTTATCGCAAGTTGCAAGAACGCCGGAAGTGATACCGTTTTACTTTAAAGTTGATACATTTAGGCAAGCAGGGGAAGCAGGGGAAGCAGAGGGAGTAAAAAAAGTAATTTGCATCCAATTTTTCGTGAAATGGTATGAGAGCAGGAGAAGATTAAGAAACAACTAACAACTTCTAACTCCTGCCTGTTTTGATTTAGAACGTGAAAGTAGTACGAAGTACACCTACAGTTGTCGTATCGTTATTACTATCACTTTCAGGATTAAATAGGACAAATGCACCTGGGGTAATGCTGAGATTGTCACTTACCCGAAAGCGGTAGTAAGCCTCAAGATGGTAAGGAACTGCTCTATTAGCCCCATCAGGCGCAAGTTGAGCTGCACCACCGACATCGCTGCGATATAGTGGTTGTCCAAAAATGATCCCAGCGTTGTTCCCTTGGTGGAATAAATCGTTAAAATGAATACCTGCCATCCAACTGGTGAAGGTAGTAGAAGCATCAACAGCACCAGAAGAATCATCAACAAAAAATGCTGCGCCATAGCCAGAAAAAGCAATCTTTGGCGAAAATCTCCAGGTGACAGTTCCACCAAAAGAATTTAATTTTACAGGTGTACCCAGATCAAGTCCTGGCCCAATCAAAGAACCAACATCACTACTGGTCAATCCTGTACCTAAAATATTGATTTCGTGATAACTATTGGCATAGTTGAGACCAATATCTATGGAACTACTTGGTTTAAAAGTTAATTGGGCTGCTACGATGCCACTACCCCCAAATACACCAGATCCCAAGGGTGTGCCAGAAATTCCTGGCTGAATGTCAGCAGCTCGTTCAGGTATGTTGGCATTGACACTGCCGTATAAAGCTCTCAAATCTAGTTGCTTGGAAATCTGAAAAATAAAGCCAGCAGCAGATGCTAGCCCAGAACCTGAAGTACCTCCAGAGACACGCACTACAGGGTTCAAACTTGCAAAACGAGAAATCGCTTCTTGTCCTTCACCATAAAAAGGTGTGATGGGAGGAAAAGCATCTGATACTTCAGCAGCAGTTCCAGCAAACAATGTTAATTTATCAGCAACGGGAAAAATGTAAAGTAGTTTGTAAAGCTGAAGCGAGTTTGCACCTATACCTGACAAAGTTTTAGGATCGACCCCAGGAAATTGAGGTTCAAAGCTGGTACGAGCGCTGCTAGCACTGAGTAATGGTGATGCTAAACCTAAACTCTCTTGTAGGCTACCACTTCCATCCACACCGCCCAAGAAATTATAAGATTGCAATCCAGTGATGAGTAAATCTTTACCTGTAAAGCTGGTGTTGAGATTTAACCGCACTCTGTTTGTCAAGATGATGTTGGGGTCATTCCTACCAGGAGCGCCTCCTGTAGCACCAATGGCTGAGATAATTGCTTCTCCATTGAGTTTGGTAGTTGTAGAAAACTGATTCTCCTGTAGTTCAGTCGTGCGAGCCTCCAGAGCATCTACTCGACCCCGCAATGTTGCTAATTCAGCAGCAAATTCTGATTGCAGTTTTTGCAAAGTGGCTAAATCTTGCTTTGTTACTAATTCAGTAGTTGCTGTAGCTATTAACTCGTTGACTCTATCTAAACAAGCGTTCAAACCAGCGGCAAATTCATAACGAGTCAAAGCACGGTTGCCTCGATAGGTGCTGTTTGGATAGCCAGCAATACAACCGTAACGCTCAACTAGAGATTGTAAAGCACCGAAAGCCCAGTCTGTCGGCTGCACATCAGATAGTTGCGATACAGATGTGACTTGTGCAATGGTGTTTGCTCCCCTTAAAGCAGATTGAGGTGAGGAATCACCCGAAATCTTGAGTGCTAAGTCAGTATTTTGTCGCTTTTCATTCACAATAAGTGAATCTTCTTTTGTCCCAATATCTATTGACGGAATCAATTTTTGATCAAAAGAAAAAGTTTGATAATTTTCATTGCTTGTTTTGTAACTAGCTTGAGTTTTCACATTAGATATTTTTTCGGCTAGTTTTACAGTCTCGGTATTATATTGACCTTCATTACCCGCAGGTATCGCTTGCACAGGCGACAATCCTACG
The DNA here is from genome assembly GCA_038259655.1 of Chroococcales cyanobacterium. Lineage (GTDB taxonomy): Bacteria > Cyanobacteriota > Cyanobacteriia > Cyanobacteriales > Nostocaceae > Halotia. The sequence continues at coordinate 1,805 of JBBSOP010000307.1, read as the reverse complement.
AGTAAGCATAGTAAACTTACTCCATTAACAGAAGTTAATAGTAGATTTGTTTTCATGGTATTTCCTCACACCCAGTTATTGATAAATACGTAAATTTCAAATTGAAAATACTTATTCATTTACTTATTAGAATATATTTGTGTATCAAATAAGTATTTTTGTTTTTTGATACAGTTTTGAATTTCTTATTTTTAGAGTAATAAATAATTATGATAATTTTAGTTTCTAGTATTTTTTAGACAAATTAAGTACACGGCTAAGAGTGTTATCAAAAGTATTCTATGGAAAATATAGAAATAATTCTATAGGTTTTGCTATCTGATTGGAATATTATCTTCGTGCTTTGAACTACAGTATTTAAAACAGGACTTACGCAGAGGTAACGGAAAATCAAACCGCAGAGGACGCAGAGAAGCCAGTGCGTTGGGCGGGTTCCCCGACTTGTTCGCTCTTAGCGTTCCCGCAGGGTAGCAACTGGCGCGACACTGAGGAATAAGAGTTTTAGAGAGTTTTTACGTAAGTCCTATAAAATTGACAGATGGAAAATTTGTTAGTTCTTGGCCTATTGTATTAAGGAAGATCGAGCTGGATCGGAAAGTATTAGCATTAGAGCGATCGCCTAGCCTCTACTCCTACCTAACTGCATTTTTCAATTTATCGTGATGTGACTAAGCAATTGCAAACAGTTTTTACCAAACATCGCCTAATCTGGGCTATTTTGCTGGTGGTGACAGCATTGATAGTAACCCTAGCCCTTTCTTTAGCTCAAGGAGCAGTACCCTTGAGTATGCCGCAATTGTGGCAAGCAATGCTCCATCAAGGCGATCCTATTAAACAGACAATTATTTGGGACTTGCGTCTTCCACGCATTACCGCAGCAATGATTGTTGGTGCGGCGTTGGGAATGTCAGGGGCGCTGTTGCAAGGAATGTTACGTAATAGTCTCGCCGATCCTTTTATCTTAGGCATTTCCGCCGGCGCAGGACTCGTGGTGATTGTGATGATAGTTTGGCATCTATTCCCGATAGCGATTCCTTTGGCGGCGTGGCTGGGAGCAATTTTAACTTCAGCCGTTGTAATTTTGCTCGGTCGGGCGGGGTCGGGAATTTCTGTGGAAAGGTTGATTTTAGGTGGAGTCGCAGTCAGTTCTCTATTAGGTTCAATCCAAAGTACATTGCTGCTATTAGCCGAAGATGGTCAAATTCAAATTGCTTTAAGTTGGTTAGTTGGTAGCTTAAATGGACGGGGTTGGAAAGAAATTTCCACGGCTGGCCCTTATATTATTGTTGCTCTATTGGGGGGATGCTTACTGGCGCGATCAGTTAATGTGTTGGCTTTGGGAGATGATTTAGCTGTGGGGTTAGGAGTTTCGTTAACGCGATCGCGCCTTTTGATTGGTGGTGTCGCTACTTTATTAGCCGCAGGTGCAGTTAGTATCGGTGGTTTAATTGGGTTTGTCGGTCTTGTAGTTCCTCACGGTGTACGGATGATTGTGGGTACAGATCACCGCTTTGTTTTGCCACTTTCCGCGATCGCAGGTGCATGGTTGCTAACTTTTGCCGATTTACTTTCTAGATTAGGAGCAGTAGAACTACCAGTAGGTTCTGTGACTGCTTTATTAGGTTCGCCTTTGTTTATCTGGTTACTTTATCGTCGTTCTGCTGGAGTGAGTAAGTTGTAGAACAACTCCAAAAAATAAATTATCTAATTTATTCAGATTCTATTTTTCTTACTTCTTACTCTCCCTGCTTTGGTCACTGAGCGTAGCCGAAGTGCTGCCCCCTGCTTCTACAATGATGGGCTAT
>JBBSOP010000306.1:0-6388 GCA_038259655.1 Chroococcales cyanobacterium | reverse complement strand
AGATAGCTGGAGCATTTGGATATTTTTGTAATGCGGGGTTGTAGGGACTCAAGCAGTCTCCATGTAACCAAACTATTGGTTGACTCATCTTTTACCTTTTTTGCCACGCTGCCAACTTTGACTATTGGGTTTTTTAGTAAATTCACCTTGGGGAAAAAGTCGCTGTGATAATTCTTCATAACTACCTTCAAAATCACAATGACCGTAAAGAAAGCATTTTTGGCAATAAACGCCTTTGGTATACTGTTCTAAGTTCTCGCGGTTAAAAAAATACGGTTTATGACTAAAGGTGCTGGCTACCCACTGCCATGACATATTATTACTAGCAGGATCACCATCTAAAAGATGTTCTAAAAACCACTTAGCTCCTGCTTGCCAACTAATGCGCCGCCAATGGACGATGTAAGCCGCTAGCCACATGCGGACATGATTATGCAAGTAACCAGTTGTGTGTAAGTCATGGCTGAAATTGTCGATGCACACTCGCCCTGTAATGCCCTCTTTGATATCTGTTGGTAAATCTGGTGTGTATTCCTGGGAAGTGTAGCCAGTTTTGTATTCTTCTTGATCTTGCCAGATACCCTTGCCTAGATTGGCATATAAACGCTGCCAATAATCACGCCAAGCCAATTCGTTAATCAGTTTAGTGCCATCTTCGGCATTATCTACCTGTTCAAGTACATAATCTCGAACTTCTCGCAAACTCAAAACACCATAACGAATGTAAGGCGACAGTCTCGTAACTGCACCTGTTAAAAAATTACGAGTTTTACTATATTCTGCTGCATTCACTTTTTGCAGTGCTTGTTCAGCAGCTTTACGCCCACCGACAATTTCGCTGATGTGATCATCACGTTCTGCGACTGTGGGAAATTGTTCGCGGAGGTAGTCTATCAACTGCTCACGATTAGTAAATTCACGCAGCATGTTTTTGGAGTTGTACATTAAAAATATGGGACAGTAATTATAGGCGATAACTTCGTTAAGCTTCGCTAACGCAATCTCTCAAATTCCCATTATGAGCAATATTCCTGAAGCTGGACAACCAGCACCTAATTTTTCTACTCCTAACCAAAATGGTAATCTACTCACTCTCGGTGATTTCAGCGGTAAATGGGTCATTCTCTATTTTTACCCCAAAGATGACACCCCCGGCTGTACCACTGAAGCAAAAGATTTCACGCAATCGTATCAAGACTTCACCACGCTAAACGCAACAATCCTCGGTGTGAGTCCAGATTTACCGAAAGCCCATTGCAAGTTTATCGACAAACATAACTTGTCAATTACCCTTTTAAGTGACCCAGAACATCATCTGATAGAAAACTATGGTGCTTGGCGCTTAAAAAAATTTATGGGAAAAGAATATATGGGTGTAGCGCGCTCAACTTTCCTGATTTCACCTGAGAAAATGATTGCTTATGCTTGGCCAAATGTGAAAACAAAAGGACATGCACAACAGGTTTTAGCTAAATTGCAAGAACTTCATGAACACTAAGATCCCCGACTTCTCAAAGAAGTCGGGGATCTTATCCTCTAGATTTTTGCAGCTATTTTCTTACTAAGCAGAATACACACAGTCACTACTAAAAAAGTGAACTCAGCTAATAAAAATGCGCCTATTGATGTTATCCCTACTTGTTTCATCAACAAAGATACGATCGCAGTTCCTCCAGCAGTACCACCGAAATATAGTCCAGTACCTAAGCCTGCCTGAATAGAAGGTATTTTACTTAATACCAAATAAATCATACTAATAAAAACTAAGCTAACGCTGATACCAAAAGCAAGTATTAATCCTATTGCTATGATGTTATTATCATTCAATAATGTTAACCCCATCAAACCTGTCATTGATCCTAAACCAATCAATATAGATTTATTAGCGCCTAATTCTGCTGTCAATTCTCCCAAAGGTACTGAAGCGATCGCTGACACTAAAAGTATTTCGGAAACAATAAAATCTACCTGGAGTCCAGGCAGTTGAGTTTGCAATTCTTGAGGGAATATCGACAGTAATAGATTAACTGCAATTCCTGTCGCTAAACCAATTACAAAAATTAAAATTAACAGCAACTTAGGAGCTTCCGCAGACATATCTTGATTTAAGATATGGGGATCAAAAGAATGTCTGGGAGTAAATAACCGCAAAATATATGCTCCTAAGACTAAAGCGATCGCTCCTAAAAGAAAAGTAATTGATGCACCCATACTATAGAGTAAGGTATTTCCCATTAAGGCAATGGCTGCTACTAATCCAAATACGAACACCAGAATGGCATTAGCTTGGGGTAATTCGGTTACAGGTGCAAATTGGGTTAAAAGTGCGATCGCCGGACTACGAAAGCTCATTATTGCTATCACCCAAGCAGTCATTAACACTGGTACTATCCAACGTGTACCTACCGGGAAATTCTGTTTTGCTAACAGCGAAACAGTGACAAAAATTAAACCTGCCAACACTACCCCGACACTAATCATTGGCAAGCGGCTACCTATGCGCTGTTGGATGCGATCGGAAATTATACCAATCAAAGGTTCAATAACTGCTGCGAGTAAACCCTGTATTATTCCTAGCCAACTTGCCAGTTCGACAAATTTAAGTTGTTGTAAAATTTTGGGCTGATAAAATCCATACACCATCCAACTGAAGATAATCGCTGCTAGTAAAGCGGCTAATCCCCAAACTTGTCGCCATAAGATCTCAGGGCGGGTATTGAAAGAGTTAACCATGATGCTGCCTTACTTTCCTTAATAGGTTATGCGATTGTATGACAAATCGTATTAGCAAAATCGCATTAAAAATTGCATATTTTTAAGCTTTAGACAAAAATACTTTGTACAAAGTAAAACATGTTGATAGCGATAATGCCAGTAAGTAGTAGTGATAAATAATGAAATTTGTTGTAAAATTTGTATCGCTACAAACTAGCAAATATTTTACTGATCTATATAGTTTTTACACTTGTACAGCATAGTATACATAAGTTATTTTCAGCCAAAATTAAAGACTATTACAGACTTAGCATCCAAAACATCTGTATCTTTGAAGTTTTGAGCTAATTAGTAAAAAACTTCCACTACGGTTACATTAATATTATGGCTTAGGTATTAACTTTACAGTCCCAAACGGTTAAGTACATAACATTTTGAAGAAAGATATTTAGTATAAAATATGCCATTTTCAATGCTAGTAAGCTCTTTGGAAGAATTGGTGGAAATGACATAATTATTTCTTATGATTTGTTTATAGATAGCTATCTGAGTGTTGTTTGGTTACTGGTTAATAGTTATAAGACTTACGCAATAACCCTCTAAAACCCTCTTAACTTCTCTGCGAGACGCTGCGCGCTAAGCGTAGCTATGCCGTAGGCTTTACGTGTCCTTTGTGTCCTTTGCGGTAGCCTACGGCAAGCCCTTCGGTCTACGTTTTCCCATAATTTTGCGTAAGTCCTGAGTTATAAACAGTTCACTCTCAAGTGTTAGATATAATACTTTTTCTCGGTAGGAAGCATTGCACTCTCAAAAAACTTGGATTTCTCAACCTGTGTGTTGAGATATTATTTGCGATCGCCTCTATATGAGGACATAGCGGAGCATGATTGAGAAAATTTTTCAACTTCTGTTTAGAGTATATTTGAGTTGATTCAGAAACTGATAAAAAGACTATATCCGATATAATTTATATCCAATTAATTAGCCACCTCAATAATTCCTGTCCTAATTATTCCTTTTGCGATATTAGATCACTAATTTTGAGCATTATCCTCTGCTTTTAGGTTGAGTTTTTTATAATATATTCTCAAATTTTTTTGTGTTTATCAGGTACATTTACTCCAGAATAGGGTACAATATGCATTACTGAAATTCTTATAAGTTATAAGCATAACCAAAGCATAAATAAGCCATAACTATATTAGTTTGTACTTATCAGATGAATTTGCACTGTTTATACAGTAATATTTGGGTTATCTATGCATTAGATATGACATCCTAATCTATTAAAAATAGATTTTATTGAATTGGCTGAAATCATAGAAATCCATATATTGTGAGGATAAATCTGTGCTTTTACGTCCAAATACCAAGTTTAAAGCACTGAGTATTTATAATGCTAAGGTTTGGACTGTAATATAGGGGATCGCTATTTCTCACATTAGTAATTAATAAGTTAAAGAAATACCAATTTTATAATTTCTTTGTTATTTTGTATTTAACGGGACAGTTATTCAGCATTTGCTGGGTTTAAATAACAATTAGTTCAACTAAATTACGCGCAAATCTTATGCCAATTACTAACTTATTGCTTGCCCTAATTCCGTTCATAGCAAGCATACAAATGATTGGGATAGATTGCATAGGAATCATCAGAATTCACAATAAGTAGTTTATCAACAAGGGAAACCTTACTTACAACCATGCTCAAGACAAAACGTCAACATATTATTATCCCTGCTTTTATTAAGTCTTTCGGCGTAAGCCATAAATCAGGTAGTCCAAATCAATTTGCTCAACCTCAATCTGATATATTGCAACCATTGCGTAATTGGCTAGACGAACTGGAAGTTCAAAATCGTAAATTCGCTCACTTTATTGCTAAATTAATTCCTGCTCAATGTCCCTTTGAGCGCGATCTAATATTGTTTGGACGTAAAATAGCTCATATTCCGCCTATGTGCAAGCTTAATCCCCTTTATGAGCAGTTTGTAGGCTTACGTTTTCGGGCTTTGTGTTATTTAGTAGATCAGTGTGGAGAAGATATTCAATCTTACTGCTGAACATAAACTGAGAAAACACGGCATGGAAATTCAAATTGAACATCAACCCAGTCAAGAACGTTTCAATCAGTTGGGTGTGTTCAAATGGGCGATTTGGCAAAAGGAAATATCCAAATTCCCCTGGACTTATGATACTCAAGAAATTTGTTACTTTTTGGCAGGTAATGTAGTCGTTACGCCTCATAATGGACAACCAGTGCAAATGGGTAAAGGAGATTTAGTTACTTTTCCCGCTGGGATGTCTTGTATATGGGAAGTGAAAAGCGATGTAAAAAAGCATTACCGCTTCGATTAGTCAAGAATCAAGGTTATTTCCCTCGTCTTTGTTCTGTTGAACACAAACATCTCAAGACTTAATTTATATCTCAATGGTAGGAAGGTTCGCAACGAGTGTCATAGACTAAAGTTGCAGCGTTAGTATAGCTTTTGGCAGGGTTATTTAAAATCTTTCCCCCTGCTCCCTGCTCCCCTGCCTCTTCTGCCTCTTCTGGTTATTACCTGCACTCACGAGCAAGGAAGTTCATAATCGTGTTAGTGGGTAGTTAGAAACATCAGATGCTTTATAGCAGACAAATGTTTTTACTCACTGCCATTATGATGAGGATGCTGATTAAAAATGTTACTACATTTAATTACCTGGCAAGAAGTCGAAGCCTACCTAAAGCAGTCGCAGGGGATCATTCTTCCTATTGGTTCTACAGAACAACATGGTCCCACAGGCTTAATTGGCACTGATGCTATTTGTGCAGAAGCGATCGCTCGTGGTGTGGGCGAAGCAACTCAAGCGATCATCGGCCCTACAATCAATGTTGGTATGGCACTGCATCATACAGCCTTTCCCGGTACAATCAGCCTACGTCCTAGCACTTTGATTGCGCTAGTGCGAGACTATGTAACTTGTTTAGCCAAAGCTGGTTTTACTAAGTTCTACTTCATCAACGGACACGGCGGTAACATCGCCACCCTCAAAGCTGCGTTCTCAGAAACTTATGCCCACTTAGAAGATTTGCAAATTGCCAATGCCCAACAAGTGCAATGTCAAGTAGCTAACTGGTTTATGTGCAGTTCTGTTTACAAGCTAGCGAAAGAATTATATGGGGATCAAGAAGGTTCTCATGCTACCCCAAGCGAAGTAGCCCTTACCCAGTACGTTTATCCAGAAGCAATTAAGCAAGCACCTCTCTCACCAGAAGTTGGAAGAGGACACAAGATTTATGGCGCTGCTAACTTCCGCCAACGTTATTCAGATGGACGCATGGGTTCCAATCCTGCCTTAGCCACCCCAGAACACGGTAAGCAGTTTTATGATTTAGCGGTAAAAGAACTTAGCAATGGCTATTTAGAATTTTTAAACGAAGAATAATTCTTGCTTATCTCTGTTTACAGCTTGCGATAAGTTCTACATTGTAAAAAGTCCCTGGTTTAGGATTAATTGAACGCAACTCCTGAATAAAAGCATTAAATCTTGTATTGCTTGTGCCGAAGCCAGCTTCAGCACAAGCAGATAAACCTCCTTCAATGGGAATAGGAGATCCGACACTGGGACTATATACAATGAACTTATCGACGGTGCTAGTGCCGACTGCAAACCCGATAACCTTGCGAATTGT
>JBBSOP010000305.1:0-6397 GCA_038259655.1 Chroococcales cyanobacterium | reverse complement strand
CCTCTAGAAAATCCTCGCACAGCACTACCCTGGTTACTAGAAGCACCCATCCAACCCGCAGCATTGATTTTTGGTAGAGAAGATCGGGGATTAAGCAATGAAGAATTAAATTATGCCCAGCGGTTTATTCGCATTCCCACAAATGCAAGTTATGCATCTTTGAATTTAGCTACTGCGGTGGCAATCTGCTGTTATGAACTAGCGCAATATGCAGAGTTACCCGAAATTCAGACCCCAAAAGAAATAGAATTAGCACCTTTGGAACTTGTAGAATCGTACTACCAACAATTAGAATCGCTACTACTGAATATTGGATATTTATATCCGCATACGGCAGCCAGCCGCATGGAAAAGTTCCGGCAGCTATATAATCGGACTCACCTCCAAACTAAGGAGGTGACGATGCTGTTAGGAATTTTGCGACAGGTAGAATGGGCGATGAAAACCCATAGAAAAGATGAAAATTTATAATACATCGTTTAACATGTACGCAATTATCCCCCCAAAATAGTTAATATAGCTTAAACTGAACACGAAAATGCTACCAAGTAGCAAAGTGTGATTTCCGCATCAAGCTACTTCAGCAGTGGGGTTTGGGTCGGGAGTCTGCAAGGAAAAATTCCAGTGGGTCACAAGGAGTAACAGTGTCAGAGTCAAGTGACAAACTAAGAACTTTCTCGCGGGGTCAACCCGTAAACCGCCGCCAGCGATCGCGTAAAGTTCAAAAAGTAGAACCAAAAAAAGTCAAAGTTCCTAAGCAACGTGTGACTGTAGGAGAAGGAGCATTAGTACGTGTAAACAATCATGCTACTTCCCCTGGTGTTGCTGCTGGAACACAAAGATCAAAATCTAGGGTAGTTATGCCTACAGTCGTGAAACCAATTCCTCACGTCAAAGGTAAGGTTCCACCATTCAACCCCAACACTATGAATTTGAAGACAGTACGGGTACAGAAGCAGCCTGTACAAAAAATAGGCAGACGAGTGTCACGCAAGACGCGGTTAAAGCCAATGGCCAGAACCCTATTGTATCTATTGCGGTTGTTGATTGTAGGAGTTGGCATGGGTGCGATTGTCGGCACGGTGTTGTCAATTTTAGACCCGGCTACTCGCATGACTCCAGCATCTTCAGCCCAATCTAGTACTAATGTTGGGCAAACTCAGCCGCAACCTACCCCAGATGCTCCATCTGCGGCTGCAAGTTTATATTTATCCCAAGAAATTCTACCTTTGAAAAATGCCGTCCAGAGTTTGGCGGCAAGCAACTCAAGTCTTACACCTGGAGTTTTCTTAGTTGATTTAGATACTGGTGGATATGTAGATGTGAATGGCAGTGCCAGTTTTTCTGCTGCTAGCACAATTAAAATACCAATTTTGGTTGCTTTTTTTCAAGATGTAGATGCCGGAAAAATTCGTCTTGATGAAATGCTCACCATGCAACAAGATATGGTGGCTGGTGGTTCTGGAAACCTGCAATATAAACCAGCGGGAACTCAGTATAACGCTTTGGAAGTCGCTACAAAAATGATTACAATCAGCGACAACACGGCAACCAACATGCTGATTGCACGACTAGGAGGTATGGAAGTGCTGAATCAGCGTTTTCAAAGTTGGGGATTGACAACCACAATGATTCGCAATCAACTTCCAGATTTGCAAGGGACAAATACTACTAGCCCCAAAGAATTGGCGAATTTGATGGCTATAGTTAATCAGGGTAATTTTGTGAGTATGCGATCGCGTGATTTAATGCTCGATATCATGCGTCGTACCGAGAGAGACAATCTACTACCAGCGGGTTTGGAATCAGGGGCGAGAACTTATCACAAAACAGGCGATATTGGCACAATGTTGGCAGACGCAGGTTTAATTGACACTCCCACTGGCAAACGCTATATAGTTGCTGTGATGGTCAAACGTCCTACCAATGATCCTCGTGCCGAAAAACTGATTAGCTCCATATCTCGTGCAGCTTATCAACAGTTAACCCAAAATGCTGCTGCACCAAGCAACACCATAAATACAGCCCCCATAATTGGTTATCCATCTCCTGGGATGACTCCTGCTGTACCCAACAATATAGGAAATCCTACGCAGATGAATGGTTATCCATCCCCAACCACGACTCCACAATATTATCCTCCCAGATAAAGTTTGCATTCTACGCTTATGGAATCTACTACTCCCTCAATCCAATTTTTTGCAGGTATTTTTGAAGAACTCAGTAATGTCAGTTTGCGACGTGAAGTCCGTACTGGTAAACGCATCGTTTTGATGATTTTCAATCAATTGCAAGCTTTGGAAAGATTCAACAGCTTTACAAAACCATCTTTAAATTCTTTATTATTAACCGACGAAGAAGGTGAAATTAGCGTTACTCCTTCTTCTACTCGATTCATTTTCGGGGGTGATGAGGGCGATGAACTCCAACGGGTAGAGTGCAAATTTGAAGTTGAGCAAGATGAACACATGGAAAGATTCATGCGATTTATGCATCGTTACGCCGAGGTTAAGGGGATGGAGTTTAAAGCTTAATTCGTAATTCGTAATTCATTTGCTGTGGAGACAGCAATTTGTCTGCTCTCCTGCCTTCTTCAACGCGTCTTTCCAACGACCAATACTAGGTTTGTTTTTACAGTCGCCCACTTTTTTGATATCGCATTCCTGGTAATTGCGAGACTAAACCCATAAGTTCCAATTGTAATAAAGCACTAGAAACAGAACCGGCAGCCATACCTGTTTGTTGGACCACAAAATCGAAGGATAAAGCATCACAGGCGATCGCATCCATTACTTGTTGCAGTTCTGGTGATAAAGTTGGCAAATTTAATTGTTCTGGTGTGGGGGAGGCATCCATGATATCAAGCTGTGGTACTGCTCCCAGCATTGTTAACAGTTCATCTAAATCTTTAAGAATTAAAGAAGCGCCTTGACTCAGTAATTTTAAACAACCTTGAGATGGGCGATCGTCGATTCTACCTGGTAGGGCATAGACATCTCTGCCAAATTCATTTGCATAAGTAGCTGTAATTAATGCGCCAGATTTTAACGGTGCTTCTATCACCAAGATAGCGCGGCTTAACCCGGCAATAATCCGGTTGCGGCGGGGAAAGTGAGTACGATCTGGTGGGGTTTTGCCTGGATATTCACTTAATACTAATCCAGCACTCAAAATCTGCTTGTATAAATCCCGATTTTTATGGGGATAGATCACATCGACACCCGTCCCTAAAACTGCGATCGTTCGTCCGCCAGCTTTGATTGCAGCAAAGTGGCTTTCTGTATCAATTCCTTCTGCCATTCCAGAAACAACTGTAAAGCCATTTTTAGCCAAAACTGTGCTGATTTGGCGAGTCCAACGCATACCATAATCTGAGGGTTGACGGGTTCCTACGATCGCAACTAACGGTTTTTGTCCGAGGTTTTCTTGGAGGTCAACTTCACCGCGATAATACAAAATTGGTGCAGGACTGGGAGTTTCTAATAGTAAACGGGGATAATCTGCATCTGCTGGTGTCCAGAAATCAGGGTTTTCTTGCTGGTGCTGGGTGAGTAGTTGTTCTGGATTTAAACGCGATCGCTGTTGTACTACTTTTTCTAATGTTTGAAATCCCAAACCCTCGACTTCTCCTAACTGAGCTTTGTTTGCTTTCCAAGCTGTTGCTAATGTGCCAAAGTGCTGTTGCAATCGTCGTAATAATACTGGGCCAATCCCAGAAATTTTTGACCAAGCTAGCCAATACGCGCGTTCTTCTACCACTTTTGTATCCTCACACCCACTAATTTGAGTATTCCCAAACAAGGATGATTTGATCAGGGACTTTCAAATAAAAAAATAATTAATAGCTAAGTGATCAGACCAAGCAGGGTAAAAAGATGGCCTCTAAAATTCCCCAGAGTTAGAAGATAGCCAATAAATATGCAAGCATCTACCAAGTAGCCTTAAAAAACCAGTTTAATATAATAGCGCTTTTCTCGCATCACGGGTATCTAGACGCAGCCCTATAATCGCAGCTTATAGATTATCGCTTATAGATGTCTAATATTAGACAGTTGCATTTATAAGTATTATCTCGGAGCTTTTTTAAGAAATTAACTCTGAATTTTTATATATTTGATTTTAACATCAATTGACGTATACCTTATCCTATAAGCTTTCTAGATTTTCTATTACTTTGCCAAGTAAGTTTATATACTAAATTATCCAATTTATGAAATTATTTACTTCTTTGGGTATACGTACAATTCATTAGGTATGGTGGTACTTTTTTAAAGAGAACCGACGAGGCCAAACTTAGCTGACAGTGCAAATGAATTTAAAGACTGAAAGTGGATGGCTATTCACATTGTTCTTAACCAATCACTAGTATCTGACTGTAATCAAATAATTGATGCTTGATTTAAGAGTTGAGCTTCGCTGATCTTTTTAAATCTCAGTTCTTACAAAGTAACCTTGCTGTATCTACTGATGAGTGAGACTTAGTGCAAAATAAGTGTCGCGAAAATCGGAAACGTTCAAAACACAGGCCTATTTACTGTCTTTTGTTATTGAACGTCCTAAAACTGCCCTGATTCAGGTTTATGTTTACAAACTCGAAGGTTGACGTTGAGTTGTAATTTAACTGAATGCAACAAATGTGATATTTGGTCTGTTTAGCATTGAATTTAAAACGATTATAGGTACTACTGGCAAGTAATTCAATAGTTATGCAACCTGTTACATAAGATGTTTATTAGGTCTTAATTGGACAGGTATTAGAGAGAATTTTTGTGATCTAAACGACTTCTTTCAAGTATTTGAGTTGATGCGAAAGTAAAGAGATTTGTCCTCGATTCAGTTGAGAACAGATCAACTATCGCAGGGTACATTTCTGTAAAATCATGAAAATGAAGAATAAAACACATGACTACAGCAAATTAGTTTGGGGAAGTGACTACGTATTTGATCGCCTGGATAAAAGCATGGGGGGGTACATGACTGGAATAGGAAAAGCGATCAAATTAGGTGACTACATTATTTTGCGACATGGTTGTCAAGTTTATCGATATCAAGTTGAGGAAATAGATTACTACCTCCATCCACCAGATATATATATAGCTTTGCTGAATAATCCTAGGTACCACGCACAAAACACACGTTAGCTTCGTTTTGTTATTTATTTTTGGCTGAATTATCATCTAGTCAATTAAACATACATCAACAAAGGAGGATAGAAATGGTAACAACTAGCTCTATACCATTAGGAAATTTTAAGTCCGACTTAAGATCTGCTAAAGGTGCAATCAAAAAGGGAGGATTAGCTATCAAGCTATTCCAGGTAATAGCACTTATCTTGCTTGATGCAATAGCTCTAACTTCTGCATGGAAATTAGCAGCCTTTTACGAAACTCCATTAGAGCTACATTCGAGAATACAGCCATCTTTTGAACTGATAATTTTAATAGTTCAACTAGTTATAATCGCATCCAAAGGATTATATGATGTACGCGTCCCTAGTTGTAATTATGCTCGCTTGATTACAGCTGTTTCCTTGTCAAACTTTTTCCTCTTATTGATTGCGTCGTTCGATGAAACTAATCTTTATGTATCGCGCTCGACTGTAATAATGTTCTGGGGGCTATCTGTAGTTTTCATCTGTACTACTCGCTTCATATTTGATGTTGCTACTAGAAATCTTTATAAACTAGGAGTAATTCGTTATCCAGTTTTTTTGATCACAGATGTAGAAGAACAAGATAATAATATTAAACTAATTGAAAAAGAAAATTGTTACAAGCTTGTTGGTGTAGCTGAAGCTAGTTCTCTTGATAGACATAACCGAGAAGCAATGCTGAAGTTTCTTTACAACCACGATATTCTTGAGGTTTTTGTATCTTGGAATGCAATTAAAAAACGTTTATATATTTCCTGGTATTTTTTGAGTGCTGGTATTACTCTACGGATTTTACCAATAGAAAGAGAAGTTCTGCCATCCAAGTCTGTATTATCAATGATTGGTGAAGTACCTTGTCTGACAATTCCAGCACCCCTTATCGCAGGTAGTGGTTTCTGGATAAAGCGGTGTTTTGACATTATTTGTACGATTATTTTGCTATTGCTTATATCGCCTCTATGTCTGATAATTGCTATGCTAATTAAGCTAGATTCTCCTGGTCCAATTTTTTTTAAACAGAACCGAATTGGTCTGCATTGTAAGCAGTTCCAAATATGGAAATTTAGAACAATGCATACCAATGCAGAGAAGTTGCTAGAAACCTTAGAAGCAAAGAATGAGATTGAGGATGGTATTTTGTTTAAATTAAAAGACGATCCTCGGATCACAAAAATTGGCAAATTTCTGCGACTTTACAGTTTAGATGAGCTACCACAACTTTTTAATGTTTTACTAGGAGACATG
>JBBSOP010000304.1:0-6408 GCA_038259655.1 Chroococcales cyanobacterium | reverse complement strand
TGGTAACGCTTGCAATTCGATAATCGCTTGCGACTGCACGCTTCCCCTACCCAAAAGCCTCAACCATAAAGTTTCTGGTGTCTGTGGTAGTTGATGTATCGCCACAATTGCTGTCCGTAATGCATCTGGGAGAAAATGCACTCCTGATAACCAACCTTCTTTTTGCATCGTTCCAAAGCTAGACAATCTAGTTTCAGATATCGTTGGAGTAAGAACCCACAATTTGGGAATTTCTGAGTCCGGAAGTTTGGTTTTATTTGCTTTAGCTTCTCGTCGTAAGAGAGCCTTTACTTCTAGTAATTTGAGAATACAGTCGCATATTTCATCAGTAGAAGCTGGATTGCGGAACGGTTCTATGAGTGCAGGATATTCAGCAAATCTTCCTAGTAAACCCAGTATTTGTAAATTAGAGTTTTGCTGTTTATCAGGAGTTAATAATACATTTATTTCTTTAATCTCCCCTGAAACTTTTTCTGATGGCTTGACTTCTCCGTAATCTTTTAGTAATTCTTCTAGATAGTCTTTGGCAAATTTGTCATGTATAAAGCGTGTCATTCAATTAAGAGTCCTCTAGTTATTTAAATAATAAAGAGCTAGTGCAATACGCGATGCCTTTGGCGGGCGTAGCCATCGCGCCAACTCCCTACACCTTTTATTTCCTAGACTTCCTATCTAATCAATACACTCACTACATCGCCTGATTCACCTAAATTACCTGCTCTTATAGGTTTAGACCAAAAGCCTACTTCTGCATAACCTATGGTATGCAAGAGTTGGATAGTTCCCTTCACTACATTGGGACTACCGACTAATATGTGTTTTATCTTTTCTCTACTTACCTGGACGCGATCGCTGCTGTTATCTTCTAATGTCACAAATTCTTCTGCCATAACTCATGTACTCAATGTTTTCTCCGATTTTGTTATCATATATGATAACAAAATCGGAGTATAAATTAACATAAAAGTTAACAGAATTATATTCCCTGCCCTGTGATAATGGAAATCATGGGAAAAGCAGGACAAGCACTAAGACAGGTTTTAGAGTCGTACAACATCAACCAAAGCCAACTGGCGGCAAGTTTAGGTGTTGAGCGTCCGATTGTCTTCCGTTGGTATCACGAAAAAATTGACCCCACGGCTGAAACTGTTGCAGACATTGTTAAAGCATTAAATAAGATTAATAAATCAGCAGCAAATGATTTCATTCAAGCATATTTAGGAGAGTTGGCATTATTTAAAAATCAACCTACGAATCAAGACTTACCACTATCAGACAAAGTTAATGTTACGGTTTTAGCTCAAATATTTAACAATATAACTAACTCTTACAAATATCTTTATTTCTTATCAATATTAGATATTCTAAAAAGGAGAAATTTTGATACTTTATCGCCTATTACTTTTCAAGAAATTATTGTCGAAATGTTAGCTAATGCTTGGTATCCTCACAACTATTTTAAACTGTCTTTTGGAACACAAGACCAAATTGCTAATAAATTAAATGCTCTTGAGCTAGAAATTACAGAACCAATTTTAAAGTTTAGAGATACAGATAAAAAACTTTTACGTAATACTATTAATAATCAAAATATTGATGATACTGTTATTTCTATTAATCGCTATGTTTCTTATCGTTTAATTCGTCCTTTCTTTGCTCAACAAACTAGAGGATTAAAAGATTATGATGTTAATCCAGCTATAATTAATTTAGCTAACAATCAATTTGATAGTAAAAAGCCTTTATACTGTTTTAACGCTGAAGACCAGAAAAATTGTAACGCCATTATTTTACATCCAGATTGGATTCAGTATTTGGAAGACAATTACACAATAGTTAGGGGCTGGGTATCTTGGGAATGGTTACATTATATGCAGCAAAGAAACCCTAGTACCCCTAATGTGGTTAATAAATTATTTATGCCACAAGAAAGAGATTCTTTGGCAAATCAAACTAAATATTGGAAAACTATTTTAGAATATCGAGATATTAAATGTATTTATTCTAAAGTTAAATTAGATAAAGATAAAATTTCATTAGATCATTATCTGCCTTGGTCATTTGTAGCTCACAATCAATTATGGAATTTAATTCCCACTACAAATTATATTAATTCTTCTAAGTCTAATAATTTACCATCTGATGAATATTTTAAGAGTTTTGTAGAATTGCAACACATCGGTTTAACTATTGCCCATGAAAATATTTCTAACCATCAATGGTTAAAATATGCTGAACCATTTATATCTGATTTAAAAGTTAGTCAAGCTGATGATTTATTAAATTTAGATGTTTTAAGTAAAGCTTATGAAATAACAACTTTACCTTTAATTTCTTTAGCAACTATGCAAGGTTTTAGCCCTAATTGGGTTTACGCCTAAGAAACAATGAACCTACTTTAGTAATTTGGTTGGCATATAGTGAAGAAGTTTGCGAACAAGCAGTTACAGAATTTCAAAGAGCATGGGACAGTTTAGGCGAACAGCTACGCTGGGCGGTTACGCGATCGCACCATTTCAACCTATCGCTTCTGGGGTAGCCATGAGTTAGACTTAGCACAAGCGCCAGATGGCTTAGTAGTAGCAGGATTAGCGAAAGTCTATCACGCCGCCAAAAAGAGTATTCGTTCCTCTGCGTTAAAAAAAATCACTAACATAATCTACCTCGATTACCATTCAACTACTCCCGTTGACCCTAGAGTAGCAGAAAAAGTCATGTACTATATGACTACTGCTTTTGGTAATGCAAATAGTGTAGATCATGGGTATGGCAATCAAGCCGCACAAGCAGTTAAACAAGCCCGTCAACACATAGCCAAATTAATCAATGCTTCTGCTAAAGAAATTATTTTTACATCTGGTGCAACAGAAAGCATTAACTTAGCAATTCAAGGACATATTAATCAACAGAATACTCCCGCCACAATAATTGTTTCCCCAGTTGAACACAAGGCTGTTTTAGATACCTGTCAAGCTTTAGCTAAAAAAGGACTTGCAGAAATTATTTGGTTAAAAGTCAATCAACAAGCCCAAATTGATTTAGAACATCTAGAAAAAGTCTGCTCTAGCGGTGCTTCCTTACTTTGCGTGATGGCTGCTAATAATGAAGTAGGGACAATTTACCCAGTACAAAAAATTGGTGCGATCGCACAAAAATATCATATCCCTTTTTTATGCGATGCTTCCCAAGCAGCCGGGAAAATTTCCCTCAACTTTCAAGACTGGGGTATCACCTATCTCGCTATTTCGGGACATAAACTCTATGCACCCAAAGGCGTTGGTGCTTTAGTAGTAAAAAAAGGTAATCACCTTAAACCGCTTATTTATGGTGGCGGACATCAACAGGGACTCAGATCAGGTACACTCAATGTCCCCGCAATCGCTGGTTTAGGGGAAGCTTGCAGATTGAGAAGATTAGAGATGAAAGCAGATGAAACTGCTATCGCATTTTTACGAAATACACTACAAAACTTACTGCAAACTCAAATTCCTGATTTAGTAGTGAATGGAGACTTAAACAACCGCTTGTCAGGTAACTTACATATTGCTATCCCTGAGATTCCCAACAGTGCCATAATTGCGAGAGTGCGCCATCAATTAGCTATTTCCACAGGTGCGGCTTGCTCATCAGGTATTGTTGCGCCATCTCACGTTCTGCAAGCAATGAATCTTACGGAAAATACAATTGAGGGAGCATTAAGAATTGGTCTTGGGAAATTTACAACCAAAGCAGAAATCGAAAAAGCGTCACTTTTGCTAATCAATGCAGTCAATGAAGTTCATCAACTTCTATGACAACACTTTAGACACAATTTAGTAGCGATTGAAGGTTTGTAGTAAGGACTTTAGTCCTTCTTTTCTCAGCACTGAAATCCTGACTACGAAATTGCTGAGCTATCAATTTAAACTTGACGCAGTAGTAGAGTAATTATAGTACTCATTCAGTGTGAGGTCTACTGTGTCAGAAACTTTCCTATTAGATCAAATTATCAAAAATGTGGGGGTAGTTCGTCCCCATCAAGATGCTGTCGAATTACTTGATTTAGGAATTAAGGATGGGAAATTTGCCCAGATTGCCCCTAATATTAGCCCAGACACAGGTAAAGAGGTCTTTGATGCCCAAAACCTCCTAGGCTTTCCTGGAGTCGTGGATGCCCACATGCACATCGGTATCTATCAACCCCTTGATAAAGATGCTGTGACTGAAAGCAAAGCAGCCGCAACAGGAGGCGTGACTACCAGCCTCAACTACATTCGTACAGGACAGTATTATCTTAATAAAGGTGGCTCTTATCAAGATTTTTTCCCTGAAGTATTAGCGCTATCACAAGGAAATTTTTTTGTTGATTACGGCTACCATATTGCCCCAATTAGCACTCAGCATATTGATGAAATGCAAATGCTATTTGAGGAGTATGGAATTGGGTCATTTAAAATTTTTATGTTCTATGGTGGCTATGGCTTACATGGTCTTTCTGAACAACAAAACCTCTTCTTGATGATTAACAAAGAGGAAAGATATGACTTTGCTCATTTTGAATTTATCATGCGCGGTCTCACTCGCTTAATAGAAACACATCCAGAAGCACGAGATGCTATCAGCTTAAGTCTGCACTGTGAAGTTGCAGAAATTCTCAACGCCTACACCAAAATAGTTGAAAATGATTCTAGTCTGAGTGGATTACACGCTTACAATGCAGCCCGTCCTCCTCATTCTGAAGGTTTAGCAATTTGCATTGCTTCTTATTTAGCACATGAAACTAATTGTGCAAATATCAATTTGTTGCATTTAAGTTCGCGTAAGGCAATGGAAGCAGCTTTAACTATGCAAACTGCTTTTCCTCATATCAACTTTCGCCGAGAAGTTACTGTGGGACATTTGCTATTAGATGTCAATACTCCTAATACTACTTGGGCAAAAGTCAACCCGCCTATTCGTCCCCGCGAAGATGTAGAGTATTTATGGCAAGCAGTACTCAATCATCAAGTAGATTGGATAGTTAGCGACCATGCTTGCTGTTCTGCCGAACAAAAACGCAGTGCTAAAAACCCGAATAATATTTGGTTAGCAAAGTCGGGTTTTGGCGGTACAGAATATTTACTTTCTGGTGTAATTAGTGAAGGTAGCAAACGGGGAATGTCTTACAACCATATCGCTAAGTTGCTATCTTGGAACCCATCCCGGCGCGGTGGTTTGTTAGAAAAAGGTGATATTGCTATTGGCTATGATGCAGACTTAGTGCTGTTAGATCCTAATGAAAGCTTTGTGGTACGTGCGGCTGCATCGGAATCGCAACAAGGTTATACCCCCTTTGAAGGTGTGGAGTTAACTGGACGGGTGAAGAGTACCTTTTTACGCGGAAATCTAATTTACAACAACGGACAAGTTCTCGGTTCACCCACGGGACGTTATTTGAAACGCTCCCATTCTGCAATGAAGGCAAAAACCGATGTCTGATTAGCAACGAGGAAAAGAACTCAAACTTAAGATATCAAACCGAATTATATTTTGTTGCGGAAGATGAAAGCAGCACGTATTCATAACTACGGTGGCGCAACTGCTGTACGAATAGATGAAGTAGAAGTTTTGCAACCAAATCCTGGTGAAGTCAGGATTCGGGTAGAGGCTGCGTTAACCCAGATTTTTGCCAAGCTTACTTCTTTCGGACGTATTCATACCGTTTCTACAGGCATCGAACCCTCGTAAATTGGCTACGGTATTGCAACAACAAAATTTTTTCTCCAGGGACAATTGCTTGTGCTTTGATTGAAAATTTTCATGCTCATAAAGGTGTCTTAGAGTAGCGCACTTTTTTGAGTGAACTTGCTGATTGTTGACTTTTGTGGGGTCTCACCCCCTATTCGCTAGCTGTATCCTTCCAGGGGTGGGATGAGCTTAAATCTTTTTGAGTAGCTTGTTAACCACCATTAGGGACAAAAATTTGCAGTATAGCTTTACTAGTTGCATAAAAATTCAAATTGCAACTGAAGATTTCAATAGGAGATGGTTTGGTAAGGGTAATAATTTAAACTCCCTTATTAATTTGTTTCTTAGAAATTGTTTCTAAAAAATACCAAAAGTACCTACCGGATTTGATTCGTCAGATCAGATGTTTTTAGAGTTGAGTAAAGGAATAATTGATATGCAAATCAATGCAGAGACTCCTGGCATTGCAGTTATTGGCATGGGTTGTCACTATCCTGGTGCTAGTAGTTTGCTACAACTTTGGGAAAATATACTTGCAAGACGACGCCAGTTTCGTCAACTACCGGATCAAAGATTGCCCATATCTGAGTATTATGACCCAGAACCAACAACACCAGATAAAAGCTACGGCGATCGCGCTGCTGTAATTGATGGTTTTGAGTTTGATTGGCCCGGTAAACGTATTCCTAAATCAACTGTCGA
>JBBSOP010000303.1:0-6409 GCA_038259655.1 Chroococcales cyanobacterium | reverse complement strand
TGAAGAAGTCAAGCCATCTATCAAAGGGACAGCAGAAGCCGTCAAGCAAACAGTTGAAGAGTCCAAGCCTTCTATTAAAGGGATAGCTGAATCAGTCAACCAGACGGTTAAAGAGGCTAAACCTTCTGTAGTAGATGCAGTTAATAACGTATCTGAAGAAGTCAAACCTACGATTAGAGGCGTAAAAGAGTCAGTTCAGAATACAATCGAAGGTGTTCAACCTTCTGTAGAAAGGGCTGCTAACTCTATTCAAAGCGCTGCTGATGAAATTAAGCCTTCTGCCAAAGCTGTAGCTAAGGAAATTGAAGGTACTACTAAGGATATTCGCTCAACTGTTAAAGGAACAGCTAAGGCAGTCGAACCATCTGTAAAAAGTGCTGCCGAATCCCTCAAATCCTCGGCTAAGAGTGCAAGTGATTCAGTTAAATCATCGACTCAGAATGCCACTGAATCCCTCAAATCCTCGGCTAAGAGTGCAAGCGATTCAGTTAAATCATCGGCTCAAAATGCGACTGAATCTGCCAAAGGTTCAGCCGATGATATTAAATCATCTGCTCAAAATGCGACTGAATCTGCCAAGAAGGAAATTAACGATAACGATACCCGTATATCCAGCAACCCATCGCCAGAAGTCTTTATCATCAACAAAGACGGAATTATTGAAGACAAGACTAGATAAAAACTAGCCTTTAAGCTTCAAACACGCTCTAAAACCAGCGAATTAGCGATCGCACTATAACGCTGTTTGAGGACTCTCACGAGATAAAAATCAGAAACCAATGTTTCTGATTAGTTTTTATAAATCTGGGCGTAGGTTGGGTTGAGGAACGAAACCCAACACCAAGAATCCAAGATAGGTGTTGGGTAACACGAATGTTCAACCCAACTTACAAATATTTTATTTTTTCAGAGTAATAAAAGAGCGATAAGTAGGGAACTCCAAAAATTAAACTATCCCGAATTTCCTGTGAGTAGGGTGCGTCAGTACAAATAATTCCTTGGTATTTCCAGGTTTTATCTGGCTGAAGTACCCTAAATATTGGATATTTTTTACTGTTGGAGTTCCTTAGCTACAGACAAGACTTCTATTTGATTTTTAGGAAGCTTACAACTCGAAAGCGCTTCTTGTTTACTACCCACCTACACAAGTAAATTCAAAAATCAAAGCTAATTGTCATAGTATAGTTCCAGTTGTGAAAATTTCACCCCCAAGAATGATTTATACGTTGTTATAAGTGTGATAAAAGATAAGATTAATTACTAGTAAGTAACAACTGTTGCGAAGGGGTGTAATTTTGAATACAGTTGAGTTTTTATCTTATCTTCGCAGCTTAGATATTCAAATTTTTATTGATGGTGAAAAGTTTCGTTGTAACGCGCCTGAAGGAATTATTACAGCAGAACTGCGTACAGAAATCCAAGAGCGTAAAGCACAAATTATTGATTTTTTAAAAGCAACTAATCGTACTAATAACCACAGCTTTAGACCTCTTGTACCTATTTCGAGGTCTGAAAATATTCCTCTCTCCTTTGCTCAACAACGACTGTGGTTTCTTGACCAATTAATCCCTAATAATCCTTTCTATAATATTCCAGTAGCACTACATTTAACAGGTTCGCTCAATAAAGCCGCGTTAGAGCAAACTTTTAACAAAATTGTCCGACGACACGAAGCTTTACGCACTAATTTTGTCATCCAGTCAGGGCAACCAGTTCAGGTAATTAATCCGACGCTAATAATACCTTTACCAATAATAGATTTACGGCAACTGCCACAAGCCCAACGAGAAATAGAAGCACGACAATTCACTAACCAAGAAGCTCAACGTCCTTTCAATTTATCAACTGATTCGTTGCTGCAAGTAAAACTGCTGTGGTTGGATGAAACAGAATATATCCTGCTGCTGAATATGCATCACATTGTCTCCGATGGTTGGTCTATTGGGGTGCTAATTCAAGAGATAGCAGCACTCTACACAGCCTTTACTAGCAATCAGCCTTCTCCTCTACCAAAACTTACAATCCAATATGCAGACTTTGCATACTGGCAACGCCAATGGTTACAGGGGGAAGTATTAGAAAAGCAACTGAGTTACTGGCAAAAGCAATTAGACGACATTTCTATATTAAATCTGCCAACCGATAGACCAAGGCTAGCTGCTCAAAGTTACCAAGGTGCAAGGCAACCTCTGCAATTATCAAAAAGTTTGAGCGAAGCACTTTTAGCTCTTGGACAGCAAGAAGGGGTAACTTTGTTTATAACCCTACTAGCAGCATTTAAAGTTTTACTTTACCGCTACACACAACAAGAAGATATTGCAATCGGTTCACCCATTGCCAATCGTAACCGTAGTGAGATAGAGGGATTAATTGGTTTTTTTGTCAATAGCTTAGTACTGCGTACCGACCTATCAGGAAACCCAACTTTTCGAGAATTATTGAGTCGAGTCAAAGAGGTAGCTTTAGGAGCATACAGCCATCAAGATTTGCCTTTTGAAAAACTTGTAGAGGAACTGCATCCAGAGCGTAACTTGAATCAAAATCCGCTCTTTCAAGTGGTGTTTGCCCTGCAAAATGCGCCTATGTCAGTATTAGAGTTAACTGGTTTAACTTTAAGCCCATTACCATTTGATACAGAAACAACACGCTTTGATTTGGAGTTTCACTTGTGGGAACCAAATACCCAAAATGGGTTATGGACAGATAGCTCAGAAGGAATTAGTGGTTTTGTAATTTATAGTACTGATTTATTTGATGACGCTACTATCACCAGGATGCTAGGACACTTCCAAATATTACTAGAAGGTATAGTTGCAAATCCAGAACACCGAATTACACAATTACCACTTTTAAGCGAATCTGAGCTACACAATTTATTAGTTGAATGGAACAATACTCAGTTATATTATCCTCAAGATAAGTGTATCCATGAGTTATTTGAAAGCGTTGCAGAGCAGAATCCTGATGCAACTGCGCTAGTACTCGAAGATAAAGAACTTACCTATAAAGAGTTAAATATACGTAGCAATAAACTTGCACATTATCTAAAAAAATTAGGAGTTGAAGCCGAAGTTTTAGTAGGACTTTGTGTAGAACGATCTTTTGATATGGTAATTGGGATGTTGGGCATCCTGAAAGCAGGTGGAGCTTATGTGCCTCTAGATCCAAGCTATCCATCTGAACGTTTAAACTTTATGCTTGAAGATGCTAGAGTCTCAGTTTTATTAACTCATGAGCAGTGGCTTGAACGCCTGAAAAACTATAATTCCCAAATAATCTGTTTAGATAAGGATTGGAAGATTATTTCTCAAGAGTTTGAAGATAATCTTACTAGTAAAGTTACAGTAGATAATCTAGCTTATATCATTTATACCTCTGGTTCAACGGGAAAACCTAAAGGAGTTAAAATTGAACATAGAGGATTGTTAAATTTAGTATTTTGGCATCAAAAAGCGTTTGCAGTTTCACCACTTGACCGAGCAACGCAGATTTCTGGAGTTGCCTTTGACGCTTGCGGTTGGGAAATTTGGCCTTATCTTAGTGCTGGGGCAAGCATTTATTTTGTAGATGATGAAACCAGGCAAATACCTGAAGAGCTACGAGATTGGCTAGTATCAAAAGCAATCACAATTTCTTTCGTACCAACACCTTTAACAGAGAAAATTTTATTATTAGATTTTCCCAAGAGCGCAGCTTTACGAATATTACTCACAGGTGGAGACAAACTAAATCAATATCCTTTAGCTGACCATCCTTTTCAAGTAGTTAATAATTATGGGCCAACTGAGAATACGGTTGTGACAACTTCTGGTCATATTTATGTTGAGAATAAAGAGAATTTAGCACCTCCAATTGGTCGTGCGATCGCCAACACCCAAGTTTACATATTAGATCAATATTTACAACCTGTACCCATCGGCATTTCGGGAGAGTTGTACATAAGTGGTGATGGATTGGCGCGAGGTTATTTAAACTGTCCTGACTTAAGTGCTGAATCCTTCATTTACCATTCTTTTACTAATAAGTTAAAAGCACGGCTTTATAAGACAGGTGATTTAGTTCGCTATCGAGTAAATGGCAACATTGAATTTTTAGGTCGCCTCGACGAGCAGGTAAAAATTCGCGGCTACCGCATTGAGTTGGGAGAAATTGAAGCAGTGCTGAGTCAGCATCCAGCAGTACAGCAAACTGTAGTTATAAGTCGTGAACATGAAAAGGAAAAACGCCTAGTAGCTTATCTAGTAGCGAAACCTGAATACAACAGTGAGCAAGAGAATGTTGAATTAATGCAATTGCAGAATGAGCAGGTTTTGCAATGGCAGATACTTTATGACGAAACTTATAATCAGCCTACTACTGATTCAGATCCAACATCTAATTTTATCGGCTGGAACAGTAGTTACACAAATCAGCCTATTCCAATAGACCAGATGCGTGAGTGGATAAATAACCAAGTAGCGCAAATTGAAACTTTGCAACCCAAGCGAGTGTTAGAAATTGGTTGCGGAACAGGTTTAATTCTATTCAGAATTGCACCTCACTGCACTAAATATTGGGGTACAGACTTTTCCGCCGTTTCACTTAACTACATTCAGCAGCAGTTAGAAAAGCAAGAAATGCCGCAGGTAGCGCTGCATCAGCAAATGGCTACTGACTTTGAGAAAATAGAAACAGCAGCTTTTGATGCAGTAATTCTAAACTCAGTTGTACAATATTTTCCTACTATTGATTATCTGATGCGTGTATTAGAAGGTGCTGTGAGGGCAACTGCCCCAGGTGGCTTTATCTTTATAGGAGATGTACGTAGTTTGCCACTTTTACAAGCTTTCCATGCGTCAGTGCAATTGTATCAAGCTGAACCTTCCCTTAGCCGTTCTGAGTTACCGCAACGGGTTAAAATGCAAATTTTCCAAGAAACAGAGTTAGTCATTGACCCAGCTTTTTTTACTGCAATAAAGCAACTCTTTCCGCAGATTAATCATGTACAAATTCAACTGATGCGGGGTAAACATCACAATGAGTTAACTGAGTTTCGTTACAATGTGATTCTTCATGTTAGTACCGAAACTGTTAATAATACTAATAATAATACTAAAAATTATTCCGTGCTGAACTGGTCTGAAAATAATCTCACAGTCTCAACAGTGCATCAGTTATTAATTGAGAATGAACCAGAAATATTAAGCATTATCAATGTACCTAATGCGCGGGTGATGTCAGCAGTTAAAACACTAAAATGGCTATCAGATGTAGAAGGTTTTAAAACTGTAGGTCAAATACGTAAAGCTTTGCAAGAACTCGAAAATTTTGGAGTAGACCCAGAAGATTTGTATGCGCTGAACGTACCTTATAGGGTTGATATTACCTGGTCACATTCAAGTATTGAAGGTCATTATGATGTGGTTTTTGTACGACAAGATGCAGTAGGTAAGAGAATTATTTTTCCACATAGCACGACTCCCTTTCGTCCCTGGCAATCTTACGCCAATAATCCTCTACAACCCAAAGCAGCGCGTAAATTAGTGCCGCAGTTGCAGACTTATGTAGCACAAAAACTGCCTGAGTACATGATGCCATCAGCTTTTGTAGTATTAGAGTCTTTACCTCTAACAGCTAATGATAAAGTCAATCGCCGCGCCTTAAGAGCATTGCATGATGCAATTAAGCCCCAATTGCCTAAAAATTACATCGCACCTCGGACTGCTGTTGAACAAGTGCTGGTGAAAATTTTTGCTGAGGTTTTGGGAATTAAGCGCGTAGGAATTTATGACAATTTCTTTGAATTAGGCGGTCATTCATTACTGGCAACTCAGCTTGTCTCTAGAGTGCGCGACGGTTTATGTGTGGAGTTACCTTTGCGTAGCGTATTTGAAGCATCGACAATTGCACAACTATCTAAAGTGGTAGAAAGCTTTAAAGAAAGCAATACTCAAAATCAAGCCCCAGTTTTAGTACCACTATCGCGTGAAAGTCGGCGGATTAAGTTATCTTCCTTAAACGAACAGAGCAAGGGGCATTAGTAGTATATGAAAAAAAATTTTGCTGGAGAATAGAAAGATGGGAATAGCCACGGCAGGAGCAATATGCTAGAGAAATGGCGAGGCAGGAAGTAGAAGCTCACCAATAGTGCGAAAATTCACGTCATTAATAATTAACGTGAGTTCGATGAACCTCTCCCCAACCCCTCTGTGACGCGGAGAGGGGCAAAATTTTTCTAGTTTTTAACGAAACAATAAAGCTTTCAAAGCCTCTCCCCCAAGGCGCTATGCGTTACCCACATCTTTCTTTATAATCTTGAAACCCATGTTCTATAACCGTCTTAGACACTGAGAATTTAGGCATACTTGACAAATTCGCTTTTAATCTTCTCGCTAAAACTGCGTTTTTATTGAGAATGAACAACGAACGA
>JBBSOP010000302.1:0-6445 GCA_038259655.1 Chroococcales cyanobacterium | reverse complement strand
GCAATGCCCAAAAATGCCGGTTTAGTTAGGGAATTGGCAGTAAAGACCGAAGATTTTGTCTTGATATTTCTGCTACCGATATTTTTTGCCTATAGTGGCTTGCGGACGCAAATTGGTTTGCTGAATCGTCCCGAATTATGGCTATTATGTGCATCGATTTTAGGAGTGGCGATCGCAGGTAAGTATGTTGGTACTTATGTCGCGGCTCGCTTTAGTGGCATTAATAAACGCGAAGCCTCTGCACTCGGTTGGCTGATGAATACTCGCGGTTTAACGGAGCTGATTGTTTTAAATATTGGTTTAGAGTTAGGAGTAATTTCGCCATTATTATTTACCATGCTGGTAGTTATGGCATTGGTAACAACATTTATGACTTCGCCGTTACTGGAGTGGACATATCCGAAAAAGCTGATCAAGTTAGATATGGTGGAGCCGGAAGTAGAAACAGGTACAACTACAGCTAGTAGCGAATCTGAGGTTAGTCCCTACCGGATTTTAGTACCAGTAGCTAATCCTAGTACCCAAAAAGGTTTGTTGCAATTAGCAGTAGCGATCGCTCTTAACCATCGACAAGCCGCTGTTATTAATCCTCTCAGCTTGATTGAATTAGAAGAAGACTATGCCTTTGATAGTACGCCAGTTGAAGCTAATCGCTTAATTGTCCAGCGTCGGCAACAGCTAGAAGAATTAATTGATACACTAGAACCGCCAATAACTCGCTCTTATGTGCATCCGATTATTCGCGTATCTAGGAATGTAGCTAGAGAAACAGCAGATATCGCCAAAATTGATCAACCCGATCTAATTCTTGTCGGATGGCATCGCCCAGCTTTTAGTAATAATCGCTTAGGTGGACGAGTTGGACAAATTCTTAGCACTGCACCTGTGGATGTTGCAGTATTTGTAGATCGAGGCAGCGAACGATTAGAAAGGTTATTGGTTCCTTATTCTGCAAATATTCATGATGATTTAGCATTAACGCTGGCTTTGCGACTACTGGTTAATCGTGATACCTGTATGTTGCAAGTTTTACAGGTAGTGACGGAAAATTACATCCAGGAGGAATTGAGTTATGAATTACATACCATGCTGGAACAATTACCGAGTAGTATCCGCGATCGCATTGAAATCAAAATTGTTGAATCCACAGAACCAATCCAAGCTGTAGTCGCCGCCTCAGAGGGTGTTGATCTGACTATTGCTGGTACTAGCCGCAATTGGGGCATCCAGCGTCAAACCTTAGGACGATACACCGATGCACTAGCGATACAATGTCGTTCTTCGTTGTTGATTACTCGCTGCTATAGCCAAGTTACCTCTCACCTAGCGGCGGTATTGTCTGAGGTTAATACTCCAGAATCAACAGTGAATAATTAAAACAATGAATAATTTCAACTTCAAATCTTTAGCCTTCTATGCAGTGGCTATAGGCTCAGTTTTACTGCTGTTTAAAACTGTAACAGCTTATGGAGAAAACAATCTCCAGCCTTCTAAGATAATTGGCGATCGCTATCGTCTCACACTAAATGAAAATTTACCGAATTGTGGTAAATCAAATCCCCTAATGTTGAATATTCAGCAATCGGGTATTTACTTGAATGGCTCTTTATTGCCAGAAAATGCCAACGCAGATATAGGAAATCAACTTCCACTCACAGGTAACTTAAAAAATCAACAGTTGAGTTTATCTGGCAAGATTGACACAGACATTCTTTGTGATTTTCCTAACTCCCGCAAAGATCGTCAAAAATCAGTCATAATCCAAATGCAACTGCAAGATCAAGCTGAGATTACAGGTCAACTAAAGGTTAATGATATTTCACAACCCCTAAGATTTACCGCCACACTACAAAAAGCCCAAGAACAAACACAGAAATTGCAAAGCCACTAGTACTCGATGTCATTAATTTTGATTGGTTAACTCATTCTTAGTTTTTCTTCCTTTGTGTACTTTGCGACGGCAGTCGCTCATGGGGGAAACCCCCAAGACCGCGCTGCCTCATCTTTGCGGTTCGTTCTCCTAACCCTCAGAACTAATGAGACAGACCACTAGTACATCTGTGCAAAAGTCAAAAGTCTTAATTATTGGGGCTTTTTAACTGTTTGAAATGGTAGCTTTATTTCCACCGTACTGTACTAAAATACGGACAAATTGTAAAGAATAGTAAATAGATGATTACTTTTGCTTGTTACTTTTTGACATTTAATTATCTATAAACAATGATTGCAAAATGCTGATTGCTCAAGATATTTAAGAGATTAAAATAATGTACAAAGCACTAATGTCTAGGCAATTTTTCCAATGTAGTCAGTGGCTTTTTAGCTTGAGCTTGTATACAGCAGCTACTCTCCAAAATGGTAGCAGCATTGCCGCGCCAGTAGCAAAGTTGAATGATTGGCGCTTTAATCCAAAGGCTGTGCAACTAGAAATTACTCTTTCAGCAAGTACAACCCCCCGTTACTTTTATCTTTCTCAACCCCCTCGTCTGGTTATAGATTTGCCAGACACCAAGCTAGGTTATGTGTCTACTAACAAAAGTTATGCTGGCGCAGTCCAAAGTATTCGTGTTTCTCAATTAGATGCGACTGTTACCCGCATTGTTCTAGATTTGGCTGCGGGAACTGTTATAGATCCCAATCAAGTGCAACTACAGCCTGTTTCCCAGAAAAACCCCACTCGCTGGGTGTTACGTCCGATGATTTCTAGTTATAACCGTCCCTCTATCCAACCCGTAAACCTCCAGCCTTTGCCCAATAGCCTACCACAACTGCCTAGTAACCTACCTGTAAGCCCAAACTACCAAGAGTTGCCTAGCACTTTATCCCCGATAACTACTAACCAACAGCAGCCATTGTTTACTGTACCCCCCCTCGCTCCTAGTAACTCTTCTCAACTACCAGGTTTTATTCTTCCTCCGGGTAATTTCCCTAACCAAACCGATAATTTTAATGGTACTCCTGCTGCAACAAGTCCCAGTTTTCCCGTTCCAACTATTCCTAATTATCCAGACAATGCGCCAAGTATCGAGGTGATTGAATTTGGCCAACCCCTTCCTAAACACAAAGACTAGTACCGCAAGGCGGAATTAAAAATTAAAAACTAAAAATGAATAGGGCGTAAGCTTTTCATTGATTTGGAATGGGTGGTTTATTTACGCCATTCTGTACTAGGGTAAAAAAGCTGAAGTATAAAAGCTAGGGTCTGTTTTCAAATTCAAAATTGACTTAAATGTAGGTTTGGTTTCCTTACCTCAACCTAAAAATTTGCGTTTTTTGTTAGGTTAAGCACGGCGTAACCCATTCTACAATTCGAGTTTGAAAACTAAGTCTGGCGTGTAGAACTGCTACTTTTTACCCATGACACAAATCTAAAATCTATCTGTTTCTTGAGGCTGTCCAACTGCTCCTGGTTGAGATATAAAAAAGTTTTGAGCCGATTCATTTTGATAAATACATCGAATATCAGGTTTTTCGCTGTCTAAGTTACCTGTAAAACCAAAGGTATTGAGGCGGTTTTTACATTCTCTAACCTGTTCAGATGTCACAAGCTTACGTTGCTCTAAAAGCGCCCAGTTATTTTGACGTAGAACACATCCAGGGCGCATACTTGGTTGAGCTACATAGACATTAAAGGGGTTGAGAGTTACAAACAGTCTGGCATCCATCACCATGGCGCTGGCTCCATTCTGTACACAAATCTCAGGGTTTGGGGCTTTAGTATCAATAAACTCACGAGAAGCCACATTTGACGAACTTAATGTCGTTGTAGAGCTAAAAGCAATGCCAATTCCAATCCCTAAAATCAGCACCCCTGCCAAAATCGCAATGGTAGTGATGTTAAATACAGGAGATTGTAAAGCAGAAGGTTTAGAAGTAGTAGCCGGTCTACCAGTATTTTTACGTCTCATTTTTGCTGGTTCATATTCACGCCTAAGAAAGCAAGAAGTGGTCTAAATTGCTCTCCTTCTTTACAGTATAGTAAGCTAACCCTGGTTTCAGAGATACCTGGGATAGTAAAAATAAAAGTTACCTACTAGATCAACAAAACAGGTGGAAAATTGAATTACTATCCGCATAGTCATTTATTGCTGTTAGGACTTACGCAAGAACTCTGTGAAACCCTCTTTACTTCGTGTTCTTTGTGTCCTTTGTGGTACCCTTCGGGAAGCCGCTGGCGCGTCTACGTTTTTTCATAATTTTGCGTAAGTCCTGGCTGTTTTTTTAGCGATCGCCTACATTTTACATTTGTGATGACTCGTAGGGAAAAATGGATAAAGTCGAGCTAAGACAGGCGATCGCTTGATCACTGTTCTCTTACCAACTTATTTTAAAATCTGATTAGCAGCTGCTTGGCTCTTTAATTGGTCAATCACAGCAAAACGAATATCTCGTTTTTCTGCAATCAGCTTAATCCCCGGTTGTTGAAGATTTAAAAACCCTAATCCTTGTTCTTTACCACTGAGCAGGAAATCATTAATAGCGACTTTGTAAGTTTGTTTGGGGTCAAGAAGTTTACCGTTAACTAACCAATTACCTGAATTTAATTCTTGAGTAATTTTAGCTGTTTGCAGATATCCACCAGAACCTTTATTCGCTTGTCCTTGCTCTAATACTCTTTTCAATAACGCACCATTCATTTCTACCGCTACTATTTTGCCGCCAAAGGGTAGCATCCTAATGACATCATACTGACTAATTGCGCCTGGAGGAATTACATCATCAATCCGAATTGAACCGCCGTTAAACACTGCTAAATCAGCATTTTGTACTTCCTTTAACATCGCTTTAGTAATTAACTCTGTTAACTTAGTAGATTTGTTGCGGACGCTAGATTCTAAACCATCTAGAGCATCTGGAACTTTGGCAATTTCCTGTTCTGGCTCAAAACCATTGGCGCGAAATGCTTGATAACCCCGTTCTAACCATTCTTTAATCACTTTGGCAGTTTTGGGTTCGTTGGGTATTTTGTCAGTAATTGGGATGAGCCGGGAGTTAATCGAAAGGCTACGCTTGATTGTATCGTAGCTTAATTTATGAACGTATACTGTCCTAGCATTGGCATCTGCTTTAAAAATCGGTGTGAAATCACGACCCCGCCATTGCTGGATATTTTCGTGTTCGTGACCACCAATAATGATGTCAATTTCTGGTACAGTTTCCGCTAGTTGGCGATCGCTTTCAATGGGAAGATGGGTAATAGCAACAATAATATCTACTTTACCTTTGAATGCTTGCACCTGCTGTTTCGCTGTGGCAATCGGGTCGGTGTAACTAACGTACTGAGGCTGATTACTACCGAGTGTGACACCAATTAACCCGATTTTAACTGTAGCACTGCGATCGCCTTTGACATTTAATATTAGCGATCGGGGTACTCCTGTAAAAGGCTGTCCTTTACTATTTGATACATTACTGGAAATCCAACGAAAATGAGATTCTCGCAATCGTTGATAGAAAAGGTTTTCCGGTAGGTCAAATTCATGATTACCAAAAGTTGCATAGTCAAACCCCAAAGTATTCATCACAGCTACCATTTGCTGACCAGCCAAGGGTATACCGTTAATTTTGGCAGTTCCTAAAGCCGAAGGGCTAAAAGCATCTCCAGCTAGCACAGTATAGGTGCGAGGATTTTCTTTGTAAAGTTGTTGTCGTAGGGTAGCGACACGCGCCAACCCGCCACGAGTTCCCCCTTCTACGGGAGTAATTTCGTAAATATCATTGAGTTGCAGCAGGTTAATATTAACGATTTCTGCAAGTGCAGGAGTAGCTAAAGGAACTGTCACTAGTACCTGTAAAACTACGCTAAACCCTTTCTGAAAAAGTTTCATATTTAGCTTTAAATAACTGTAATCTACGGAATCGATTTTAAGCGTTACTGTTTATTTACGCTACGCGGGTTAGTTGTCAGTGCATCGCTGCGCGGTAATCGAGTTTCGACACTTCGGCAGGCTCAGTGCATCGCTGCGCGGCAATCGAGCGAAGTCGAGATTCAACTGCCGCGAAGTCGAGATTCAACTACCGTTTGTCGAAGTGTTGTTTTTGACCTGGGTTAATACCCCATCTCTTTATGGGTGGTCTTAAAGTATGTTTAGGATTTACGCAAAAACTCTATTGGAGATGGTTATGTAATTTTGTACAAAGTAATCGATAACAAAATGGCAATTGTCCACATTATCAGTGAAAAGCGATATTTAAAGTCATTATTGTTAGATTATCAATACGAATAAAATTACTATTAATCGCCAGTATTGCTGAAATTTTAACGTGAGTTCGACGAACCTCTCCCCAACCCCTCTCCGACGCGGAGAGGGGCAAGATTTTTATCGTTTTTAACGAAAAAACAAAGCTTTCAAAGCCTCTCCCCCAAGGTGGGCTACGGTGTACACACAAGTCTTAAAATTCTCCCTAGTACTTGGTTTGGTCATCTAGCTTTAGGTTGTGCGAT
>JBBSOP010000301.1:0-6459 GCA_038259655.1 Chroococcales cyanobacterium | reverse complement strand
CTTTGTTGTTTTGGCGGTGCAGGCGGACAAGTTGCTTGTTTAATTGCTGATACTTTAGGAATGAAAAAGATATTTCTTCACCCCTATGCTGGAGTTCTTTCTGCTTATGGTATGGGATTAGCTGATATTCGGGCAACAAGAGTTAGTGGAGTAGAACAACCTCTAACTTCAGCATTAATTCCTCAACTGATGCAGTTAATGGAGTTTTTAGAAACCCCAGCAAGAAGTGAACTAAGCAATCATAAATCCAGCAGTGCAGAGAAAGTAGTCCGAAAATTAAATTTAAAATACGAGGGTACTAACTCTGTATTAACCGTTGATTTTGCCTCAGATATCATAGTGATGCAACAGTTTTTTGAGGCTGAGCATAAATCTCGTTATGGTTTTATTCAATCAGAAAAAAGCTTAATTGTCGAATCTATCTCAGTGGAACTAATTCAGAAAATGGATACTCCTTCTGAACCTGTGATTACTCGTACCCGTGCTTTACATGAAGTTCCTAATTTTGTTGAGATAGTAAGGATGTTTGCAGCTAATAGATGGTATGACACACCAATTTATCGTAGAGAAGATTTACAACCACAAGATAGTATTATTGGTCCAGCAATTATCGTTGAAAAAATTAGCACGATTGTAATTGAACCTAACTGGCAAGCCAGATTAACTGAACGTAATCATTTGCTCTTACAACGTGTGGATTAGGGAAATTTTAGTGAGTTTTGTCCACTCATAAATACTAACCATCTTCTACACAAATGTGTTTTTACTCAGTAGTTTCGATGCGTCCCCTTCCTGTTAATATAGCAATTTTAAATGAGTCGTGAAAAATATAGATAAGGAAACGAACCGCCAAGAACGCCAAGAACGCCAAGGACGCAAAGGGAAGAAAGAAGAAAGAGATATGTAGTTTTCACAAATGATTTAAGATTATGTACAATACATCCCAACCCGATCCCGTCCGCTTAGAAATATTCAAAAATATCTATCAATTTATCGCTGAACAAATGGGAATTGTTTTACAAAACACGGCAGCATCAGTGAACATCAAAGAACGCTTAGATTTCTCCTGCGCTATTTTTGACTCTTCTGGATTATTAGTCGCTAATGCTCCCCATATTCCCGTACATTTAGGTTCAATGAGTGAAAGTGTTCGTAGTTTAATTAAAAATAAAGGCAACACTATCAAACCGGGAAATGTATATCTATCTAATAATCCTTATAACGGCGGAACGCATCTTCCTGATGTCACAGCAATTACCCCTGTCTTTCTGAATAATAATGAAAACACTTTAGGCTCTAGTCCTCTATTCTATGTTGCTGCTCGTGGACACCAAGCGGATATTGGCGGCATTACTCCGGGTTCCATGCCTCCTCACAGTACTACAGTAGAAGAGGAAGGAATTATATTTGATAATTTTCTCTTAGTTGAGCAGGGAGATTTTCAAGAAACAGCAGTCAGAGAGTTACTGTTAAATCATCCTTATCCTGCTCGTAACCCTGCTCAAAATATCGCTGATTTTTATGCACAAATTGCTGCCAATGAACGAGGAGTACAAGAACTCCGTAAAATGGTTTTTCAGTATGGACTTGAGACAGTGCAAGCTTACATGAAATTTGTCCAAGATAATGCTGAAGAATCAGTTAGACGCGCAATTGATGTTCTTAAGGATGGCTCATTTATTTATGAAATGGATAGCGGTGCTTTCATTCAAGTTAAAGTAGCAATTAATCGAGAAAATTGCACTGCGATTATTGATTTTACTGGCACATCTGGGCAACTAAATAGTAATTTTAATGCTCCCAAAGCTGTAACTCAAGCCGCAGTTTTATATGTTTTCCGTACACTGGTTGATGATAGTATTCCTTTGAATGCAGGATGTTTGAAACCTTTAAAAATTATTATTCCTGAAGGCTGTATGTTGAATCCGGCCTACCCGGCCGCAGTAGTAGCTGGTAATGTAGAGACTTCCCAAACCATTGTCGATGCTTTATATGGCGCATTGGGTGTAATGGCAGCTTCTGCGGGAACGATGAATAATTTTACTTTCGGTAATGAGCGTTATCAATATTATGAAACCATCTGCGGTGGTTCTGGCGCAGGGGCTAACTTTGATGGTACTGATGCAGTCCAAACCCACATGACTAACTCCCGGTTGACTGACCCAGAAGTTTTAGAAACTCGTTATCCTGTACAAGTAGAAAGCTTTTGTCTGCGCCCCGGTAGCGGCGGTAAAGGAAAATATTCAGGTGGTAACGGTGTGATTCGCCGGATCAAGTTTCTTGAACCAATGACAGCTAATATTCTTTCTGCTCATCGCCGTGTTCCTCCTTTTGGATTAAATGGTGGGGAAGCTGGACAAGTTGGACGTAACTGGATAGAGCGTCAAGATGGAACACAAGAGAATTTAGACAGCACAGCAACAGTTGAAATGCTATCTGGAGATGTTTTTGTCATAGAAACTCCTGGTGGTGGAGGATTTTCTCATAATTAGGACTTACGCCCAGGTAAGGGAAAATCAAGTTTAAATACAAATACATCAGATTTTACGAAGTATGACACTTTGTCTTTTGACAGATCTTAGTCGGTTATTTATTATGCCTAAGCTGCCTCTACACTGACTTTAGCTTGTATGACTGACAGACAAAATAAGCCACAAAAATTAAAGCTGCTATCCATCGGCATCTCACCGCATGATGGTTTATTCTCAATTGGTGTCTCTCCTCATGGATTAATTTCGATTGGTGCTATTCCCCACGGGTTAATTTCAATTGGACTAGTACCAATGGGCGTGGTTTCGATTGGATTTGTTTCAATGGGTTTATTCAGTGCCGGAACGATCGCAATGGGACTGCTCAGCTTTGGAAAAATTAATATGAGTTTGATGCAACTCAACCCAACTAGTATAGAACAGCAACAACCCAGAATGCAGATGAATCGTCAACATAATATGTCTCATTAAAAAAGGTATTGAGTTAACAATACCTTTTAGTTGTAATCTTAAATCTCAGCTACTGCTCGTTCAATCAAGCGGCGTGCTAAAGTTTGTGTACCTGTATGCTCGTAATAATTCGTGGACATATCGATGAATGCTGCAAGATAATCTAACTTGTCATCGGCAATTTCGACAAAACCTTGCAAGTGATTAACAACCTTTTGGGGTGTTAAATTATTGTTGGTAACTAATCCACTCATCCAACCCTTAACTGAATCAAAACTTTCGCCGATAAAGTTAAGTTTACTACTGGCATTGTTGCCTGGTATTGCATCTTGGATGCCTTTGAACGTCGAGTTATTTTCTAATTCCTGGGGATTTGTTTGATTGAGTGCAGATATAGCTTTGCTAATAAAATCTGGCCCTAAAGGTATTAAACCATCAACGCAAACTAACGCCACCATCCGCATGAGTGACTCACCACTATACTCACCCAAGGAAGCGACGAAATCCCCAATACTATCTCCGGGAATACCGTTGATTTGACAAAAGGCTACTAATTCAGCAACCAATTTCAACGATAAATCAATGGTTTGAGCTTTGTCTGCTTTAGGAGTAATAGAATTTAAAAAACCCAAAAGGGGAATTTTTTCACCAACTTTGTTAGCTAAAGCTGCTGCGCCCAGAGCTTTATCTGTACCATCAACTGTTTGATAAAGCCACATAGCTCTTTGGTATCCTTGGGAACGATCGTTGTAGAGATAAATCGCTCGTTCGCCAATTTGCTGGATTAAATCTTCGTCAGTTTCCCCAGTGACAGACTTAATAGTATTAACAAAGCCGACAGTATTTTGCCACTCACCAGGAGCAACAAAATCTAGAGACTTTAACATAGAAATGGTCAAGCCGCTAGTTGGTAGTTGATCAACCAACTCAAAAATTGATTTGCTCACAAAAATCTCACTTATTTAGGGTTTATTATCTTGGCAGCATTCAAGTTTATTTGAGTTTAGCTAAACCAGTTAGGTTAAATTTCTTGATCCAATCCGCGCGATCGCTAGCGGTAAACGACGAATCACGAGAAAGTACTTTTACTTGGTACTTGCCTACCAAAATTGCAGTCTGCGTCTTACCTACTTCAACAGCTGGATAACCAGCAATCTTTTTGGTGCTATTCGAGAATTTTGCCGCTGCACTAGGTGTACTGGTAGTATCAGAAATCGATAGCGCGGCTAATTCTTTGCCACTTTTTTTCAATTTTGCTTCAGCAAAACCTTTTTTCTCTTGGGTAAATACTTGCTCGTAGCCAGCTTGCTTAGGTGGGAATAATTTATTAAATTTCTCACCTTGGGTAGCATTTTTGGCAACTGCTTGACCACTTTTTTGTTTGCTGCTTTCTTGTTGTACTTGGTCAAAACGTCCTGGTGCTTTTGGAGTACAAGCTGTAGTTAGCAATACGATAGACAGTAAAAAAGCAGCTAAAATTCTGTGCCTACGGGTTAAAATCATCTTTGGCTTTTCCTTGTATTTGAACTTTGAGGCAATTATCGGCGCTGTTGTCGGTTTTGGCTGCAAAAATTTACTATTTGATCATATAGTGGTTTTTTTTATGAATGAAATACACCATTCTAGCCCCTAACCCCTAGTTCCTAGCCCCTTTTTCTTACCTACGATAAGCTATTACCGCATAAAATGGATCTCCTCCGGTTGCACCCAACCACTGCAAAAAATTGGGCGCTGTGGATTTATGAGCAATAGTTTCTGGAGTATTAAATCCTGGCACTGAGGCGAAGTAGTTTTTGACTAATTCCACCCTGGTAGCTTCTGAAGCGTCCCGCCAAGCTTGAATCGCTTTTTGAGAAAACATGCGATTAGAAAAGCTGATAATCGCTATACCGCCAGGTTTAAGGATGCGATAAATTTCCGAAAAGACTGCCTCTGGATATTGGATGTACTGTACTGAAACGCAATTGAGAACAGCATCAAAATCTTGATCTGGGAAGGGTAGCTGTGGCTTTTCGTTGATGTCTTGTACAAAGCAATGATCTAAACGGGGATTACGCGAGAGTTCTTCAGCGTTGAGTCCGTGTCCTTCCACATGAGCAAATTGCATTTCTTCTGGCAGATGCGATACCCAACTGCCCATCATATCTAGTATGCGCGTGTTGGGTTGGAGGCGATCGCGATATAAATCTGTTAACTGTTGAATAAATCCTTCATCGACATGGGTAACGAAGCGCGGATAAGCATAAAAGAGTTTGTCGTCTGTATCATCTAATTTCTGACGTTGATTCGGTCTGAGCATCATCAATTTCTGTTTTTACTCTCTGATAGGGATTTTAGTGGATTGTGACCCCTGTGGTCAGAGCAAATTAGAGAATTTTGTAATATCAATGGCTTTGTCAGTCTTTGTTAAGTCTATGTTTCACTGCTTTGTGTGCATGATTTGATGCTAAGGCTTTTGTTTACCAAAGAAATGGGTCTAAAGCCTCTCTACGAGACGCTACGCGAACGTCCTTCTAGGACGGCTTTAAAGTAATGAGTAATGAGTAATGAGTAAAAATTTCTTTTTTTCAACTTATTACTTATTACTCCAGAATCCCCGACCGTTCACGGCGGGGAGGATGTCAACAACTGCTTTAGCAACATAGCTAACATTCTTACTTGCAGTGTCTATTAGTAGTGGGCATAGTATTTACTACACAAGTAACGTTTAAGAACCATTCCAAATTACGAATGCCTATCGCTGTTGCACTTACAGCTATTACAGTCACTATCCAAATAGTCCAAACATTTCTGTCGCCCATAGATTTGCGGTGAATAACTGTTTCAATCTCTGATAGAGATTTTAATAGATTGTAATCGCCCAGGCTTGGAAGGTTTGATATATTTAGTTTTCAAGGTAATGTCTCGTCAATTTGGAACTTAAGTAGCTTTTCAGCCATGAGGTTTTCAGCAGTAAAACAGCCTTAAAATACAGATATACTAAGCATTTCGGGCGTAAAATTAAACTTATTTTGCTCAACACCTACACGACGCAAATGCAGTACTGTAATTTAACTTTATGAGAAGCGATCGCAGTTCCGTTACAGCGATCGCCCCAAGATCAACCCCTAGCCACAGGAATCAATCAATAAGATTGTACGTCTTGCGATGAATTTAGGATTGCGGTGGTAGCCCCCCCACACCCCCCTACTTTAAAATCTTAGAAAGGTGATCGCTTTA
Organism: Chroococcales cyanobacterium; assembly: GCA_038259655.1. Lineage (GTDB taxonomy): Bacteria > Cyanobacteriota > Cyanobacteriia > Cyanobacteriales > Nostocaceae > Halotia. The sequence goes on along the minus strand of JBBSOP010000301.1, from coordinate 301 downwards.
CCTAGCCACAGGTAAGCAATCACTTAAATCAATGGTGTGTATACGCTTTGAAGAGTAAACACAAACTACAATTTGTACTTTATCACCATAAGGGTTTCAAAACGCAGATATTACTGAAAAACATGTAACTCGAATAACTCTACTACTCGATTAACAATTATGGCTCTTCCGTAGGTGTTATGCTAAACTTCAAAACAAAATTAGGTATTTCCCTTTAAAATCAAGGGTTTCAGGCAGTTAGAACCTAGATTTTATCGCAACAGATCAAACGTCAAGATTAAAAGCTGTATTCATTGCCCAG
>JBBSOP010000300.1:0-6467 GCA_038259655.1 Chroococcales cyanobacterium | reverse complement strand
ATAGCTATTCTGGAAAAGTAGTCTTAGATGCACAGGAATTTACAGTGGAGGCCGTTGCTGGTTCTCAATTTCGGGAAATTATATTAGGATTGCCTTGGTTAAGAACTCGGCGACTAGTGGTAGATTTTCCAGAAAGATTACTAACTTTAGGATAAAGCGATGTCTACGACGGGCTACGCCTACGCACTGTTCAAACATCACTACACAGTACCAGAGCGATGAACGCTACAATCTATCAGATAAGCAGAAAATATAGTTAAGTCCTCATGAAGGCTGATTTGACATCCACAGCTACACCTGATTTTGTAAGTGTGCTATCCCAAGCTAAAAATGCATTTCAAGGACAATTAAGCACACGTCCTAAACCCGAAGTATTAGTAAATGCCTTACTACAAGCAGAAAAAGCTGCCAAACAACAACGGCTAACTTATAGCTTTGAGTCTTTGGTAGGCAAATGGCGGCTTTGCTTTGCCACTGGTACTAAAAAAGCTAGGGAACGAGGTGGAATTATATTAGGTAAAGGTTTATATGTGCCTAAATTTGTCGCCATTTATATTTCCTTGAGTGCAGCTTTAGAACCAGATTTAGGCAGAGGTGAAATTGCAAATCAGGTTCAATTAGGCTCAGTATCATTGAAGCTCACAGGGCCAGCCCAATATTTAGGTAAGAAAAATTTATTGGCATTTGATTTTAACCAGATGCTCATCAGTCTGTTTGGTCGTGCGGTTTATAAAAAAGAAATTCGCGCTGGTAAATTTCAGTCTGAGGATTTCTACAACCAACCCATAGCTAAACTACCCTTCTTTGCCTTCTTTCTAGTGACTGAAGATTTTATTGCAGCTCGTGGTCGTGGCGGAGGGTTGGCACTCTGGATTCGAGAAAATTGAAAAATTAACAACAATTTTTACTACTGTCCTAGTCTCAAAGAATATATCAATTGTTAGAGGAAACTGCTATCTGCCAAGTATTAAATTATATTAGTCAACTTAGGAAATTGGAATAAAGAGGTAATTATGGCTCAGGAGTCACATAAACCTATTAATTTATCAGTCCATGAATCTTCAGCTCCAAGCGTAATTAGTGCTAATTCAGAACAAGCAACTTCTGAAGATATCAATGACTTAAATGATTCTGTTCATGATGATGAAAATGTTGATATTAACACTCCAAAACCTTTTGATCCCAATAATGAGGAGAGCATTGGAGGTCAACAAATTATCACTGCAAATTTAAGTGCGGGTTAATCTCACACCTTACTTCCCTATGCCCAATTTGGCGGTGTGGGGAATTGCGGTAGTCTAGATGGATAAGCTAGACTCACTCAATAGTTGTAAAAGCGATCGCTCCATAACTTCGCTTACAAGTTGATTTCCTTTTAAATTTAGGTGTATGTGATCTTGATATAAGCTACGTGGTGTAGCGTGAGCATTAAATAGCGGTAAAAAATCTATATAAGTAATTTGTTGAGCGTTGGTAAAATCCTTTAAGCGTTGACGGGCTATAATTTCATAATCGCGGGGACCGGGTTCACCGATTTCTCGTAGTAAGGGAGTCATAGCTAGCAAAAACTTACTATTGCTTTGGCGAGTTAGTGCTTGAATTTTACTAATTGCTTCTAGATTAATCCCTACGCGATCGCCTGCTTCTTTTTGTACAGCTTGCAGTTCGGGAATTGGCTTTTGCTGCTTGAGGTAACGCTGCCACACTTCCATCAATGCCAGGAAAGGTTTACTATCTGGATAGTTGCGATCGCGTCCTACTGGTAAAGCTGTGGGAGCAGTCGCAAATAAATCATCAGTGTTAATTAATACCACTACTGCCTGAGCGTTAAAATTACCAAACCTCTGCAAATAAGCTAATTCGTTTCTTGGTCCCCAAGAATTAGCTGAAGCATTTAATACTTCTACTTCCTGATAATTACTATTTTTAGTTGATGCTAAATCACGCATCATCAGGCTAGATATTGTATTCATTTGATCTGTCCACCAACCCCCATTGAGGATAGAATCTCCTAAAAGTAGCACTCGCAATGTAGAAGGAGCAGGAGTTTTAGAGATTGACGCACTCCGCATAGAATATTCGTTAATCTCAATGCGATTACCAAAACGACGGGTGCGCTGGTTGGGAGCTAATAAATAACCAATCTGTTGATCGCCAATATAAATCAAGGGATTTCCAAAGCCAAATAGCGATCGCAGTCCTACCTCTATTGCCACTAACAAGCCAACAACCACTGCCAAAATTGCGATCAGTGCTACTTTCACCCGCTAATACTCCCAGAAAAATTTAACTAAAAATAAAGTTGTGAACTATACTATAGTCTTTAAACTGTAATTGACTAGCAAATAGATGTTCGCCATTCAGTGAATTTACGGTAATTCATCTACCCCATCATTCAATGAATGTAACTCAACCTGAGTTGCACACTCGTATAAATATAGATAGTATGTCTGGAGTAATAAGCAAATTTGAGTATGTAATTTTTGCAAAGCTTAAACAAAATATAATCAGGAATTTCGCTCTATATCCAAATAGAAGGACTACAATCGAAGCGGACAAATTAGCCCTGTAACAAAGAAGGATTACGAAACTATGTCCGACTTAAATCGAGGCATCATGAAATTTAAGGGTGCAGATTCCCCAAAAGTAGTTACTATCTCTACCGTGCTGCTCTTAGGATCGATTGCTGCCCTAATTATCTGGGCGCTACAAGCCGCCTACGCGCTAAACTAAAATCATTGCTTTAGAGGGACACTGGCAAAAACGGTTTCCGCATAAGCTAAGTGTCCATCAAGCAACTAGATAAAAGCTCCCTCACAACCATCAAGAAATTTCAGAAAACTTTTAGACTTTGAAATTTGAGATTTTAGGTGGAAAATGAATCTAAAATCACGCCACTTGCTACAACTTTGGCAACTAAAGCAATGCAGTGGTTACAGAATCGGCAATGATTGAACTTTGGGGCGCTTTAGTTATTTTAATTGCCTGCCCAATCTTGGGTGGTTTACCGCTAATTGCTTGGATTACCTACGCCCTGAAGCGGAAACAATTGGCAAGAATTGGTACTGGAAATATCAGTGTCTCCGCCGCTTTTTACCACGGTGGCACACTGGTAGGAATTTTAGCAGTTTTATCAGAGGCTTTAAAAGGAATCGCGGCAGTTTTTATCTCCCGTGCTTTTTTTCCTAGCGGTTCACCTTGGGAAATAGTAGCCCTAATTGCTTTAGTTTTAGGTAGATATTGGATCGGCAGAGGAGCAGGTACAACAAATGTCGTCTGGGGATTTGTGGTACATGATCCACTAGTAGCAGGATTCGTCAGTTTTTTTGCCTTAATCAGCTTCACTGTTCTGCAATCCAAACGACTGGTAAAATACGGAGTCTTATTTCTATTTCCTTTGTTTGTGATCATTTTGCACTCTGACGATTTCCCCAGAATACTTGCTGTTATTGTCTTAGCTGCCTTAATGGGGTGGATTTATACACAAATTCGTGATGATTTGAATTTACCAGCCCAAGACGCAGCCACAGATTCCCAAGCAGCGTTTGAATATTTACGCGGCGATCGCTCTATCCTAACTTTAGATGAAGAGTTAGATCCTGCCTTAGTTGGGCAAAAGGCGGCGACATTAGCTCAAATTAAGCGATGGGGCTACCCAGTACCGAAGGGGTGGGTAATTTCTCCAGTTGATGATCCCCAAGAGTTGATTGAAATTCTCCAGCCTTCGGATTTATCTCCTTTGGTAGTGCGTTCTTCGGCAATTGGGGAAGATTCAGAACAAGCTTCCGCCGCTGGACAATATGAAACAATTCTGCACGTTACTAGTAAACAGCAATTACAAGATGCGATCGCCCAAGTTCGAGATTCTTACAATCATCCATCTGCGGTACAATATCGACGCGATCGCAGTTTACAAGATACAGCAATGGCTGTGCTAGTACAGCAACAAGTCCAGAGTGTCTATTCGGGAGTGGCTTTCACTCGTGATCCGATTACTCAACAAGGCGATGCGATTGTCATTGAAGCCCTTCCAGGTAGCCCCACTCAAGTTGTTTCTGGACATGTTACCCCAGAACAATATCGGGCTTTTGTCGTCGAAACCGAGAAGATCTCATCTGTGCAGTTAGAAGGTACAGGGCAAATACCACAAGCAATTATCAAACAAGTGGCATATTTAGCCCGTCGCCTCGAAAGACGATATCATGGCATTCCCCAAGATATTGAGTGGAGTTACGACGGTCAAACGCTCTGGGTATTGCAATCTAGACCAATTACTACCTTACTACCGATCTGGACACGAAAAATTGCCGCTGAAGTCATTCCCGGTGTAGTTCATCCCTTAACTTGGTCGATTAATCGTCCTTTAACTTGTGGAGTTTGGGGTGATATTTTTAGCGTTGTTTTAGGCGATCGCGCTTTTGGGTTAGACTTTGCAGAAACGGCAACATTACATTATTCCAGAGCTTATTTTAGTGCATCACTTCTAGGTGAAATTTTCCTGCGGATGGGATTACCACCGGAAAGTCTGGATTTTTTAACCAGAGGAGCGAAATTAAGTAAACCGCCGTTAAAGTCTACTTGGCAAAATCTACCAGGATTGCTGCGCCTGCTGCGGCAAGAAATGAATTTGGAAAAAGACTTTAAAAAAGATTATAGCAGTCTATTTATTCCAGGTTTATCGCAATTAGCCCATGAATCCATAGATGAATTAGAACCACCCCAAATATTAGAAAGAGTAGATTTTACTTTAGAATTACTGCATCGTGGGACTTATTACAGCATTTTAGCTCCATTAAGTGCAGCTCTTAGACAAGCCATTTTTCGCGTCAAAGATGGGAAAATTGATAATAGTGTCACTCCAGAAGTTGCAGTATTGCGATCGCTAAGTGCTGTAGCCGCGCAAGCCAAGCAATTATTACCTGAGTGTGAACCAGATCAAGTATTTGAGCAATTGGCGCAAAGCCCAGAGGGAGAGAAGATTTTATATGAATTTAACGAACTGTTAGAAGATTACGGCTATTTAAGTGATGTCGGCACGAATATTGCCGTTCCCACCTGGAAGGAAGATCCCCAGCCAATCAAGCAGTTGTTTATACAATTAATTCAGGGAAACCAACCAGAAACAGGTGGGATAGATCCGATCAATCGGGCTTTATCAGGAAAGCGCCAGCGGGGAATCGTACAAAGACGGGTAGATATTAAAGGACGAGTTACCGAAGTTTATTCTCGGTTATTAGCTGAGTTGCGTTGGCGATTTGTGGCTTTAGAAAAGATGTGGTTAAAATCTGGCTTACTAAAAGAAACCGGAGATATCTTTTTTCTAGAGTTGGATGAAGTGCGGCGTTTAGTTGCCGATTCTGATGCTGAATTAAAAGATGTTTTATGGGAATTGGTGCAATCAAGGCGATCGCAATTTGTGCAAGATAGTCAAATTTCTCAAATTCCCGTTTTAGTCTACGGCAATACGCCGCCTCATCCTTTAGCGCCCTCAGAACTTTATGCTGACCAATTTTTACAAGGTATTCCCGCCAGCCACGGACAAGCCGAAGGACGGATCAAAGTGGTGCGAAATTTACAAGACTTGCCAGAAATAGACAGAGAGACAATCTTAGTAGTACCTTATACAGATTCCGGTTGGGCTCCTTTATTAGTTAGGGCTGGAGGAATTATCGCTGAGGCTGGTGGACGGCTTTCTCACGGTGCGATCGTCGCTCGTGAGTACGGGATTCCCGCCGTCATGGATGTAAAAGGTGCAACATGGTTACTACAAGATGGTCAACGAGTACGAATTGATGGCTCTAGGGGGATTGTGGAATTATCTAACGACTTACGACCAGAATGAGACTAATTCGTAATACTTCGACTTCGCTCAGTACAAGTTCGTAATTCTCAAACAATAAATCGAATCCTAATTTAGTATGATTACTACTTCCCTGAACGAACTACCAGAAGAATCAGTTTCTCACAATCGGGAAATTACCAAAAAGGTGATGTTACGCTGTGGTGATTTACCTCACCTGACCAACTTTTCTCAAGCACGTTTTGCTCCTGGACAAATAGCAATACCACATGCCCATCAAGATATGTGTGAAGTATTTTTTGTAGAAGCTGGTTCGGGGATAATTCGGATTAATAATCAAGAATATCCCCTAGTTCCAGGGAACTGCGTAGCGGTAGAACCAGGAGAAGTTCATGAAGTGATCAATAACGGTGCAACTGAACTTGTTCTTACCTACTTTGGCTTACAATAATCAGCATAATTCTATCCAATAATAATGACTTGTTGATTATAGGACTTACGCAATAACTCTCTAAAATCCTCTTAACTTACGTGAGTTCGACGGCTCTAAAAACCCCTCTCCAAACCTCTCCCCCACGGTGGGCTACGGTGTACACACAAGTACGCCCAGAGCGAGTTTCCAGCCAAAAAAGGTGTATTCAAACTGCTCAAGACCACGAACCAAAGT
>JBBSOP010000299.1:0-6474 GCA_038259655.1 Chroococcales cyanobacterium | reverse complement strand
GCAGCTATGCCGTAGGCTTTACGTAATGACAGGCTTCTGGAGCGATCGCACAACCTAAAGCTAGATGACCAAACCAAGTACTAGGGAGAATTTTAAGACTTGTGTGTACACCGTAGCCGACGCGGAGAGGGGCAGAAATTCACTAGTTTTGAACGAAAAAATCAAGGTTTCAAAGCCTCTCCCACCGTGGGGGAGAGGTTTGGAGAGGGGTTTTTAAAGCCGTCGAACTCACGTTAACTTTAACTCAAAGGCTCAGACCCCCGACTTCTCAAAGAAGTCGGGGGTCTTGTTATTTACTCAAGATTAATCTCTTATCTACCTATTCTTGCCCATTGGGTGACTTTCCAAATACTAAAAAACAAGACCGCAGAAACCAAAGCTCCAATATTCCATTTCACAGAATTTTTAAGTAAATTTAGCCGCTGAGTCGATTGATTTGCTTGTGCTTGATTTTTGATTTGTTCCTTAGCTTTAGAGACTTCTGATAAAATTTGGCTTTTTAGCTCTTGAGGATTTTTAGCATTTGTTGAGCGCCCCTGGCTCTTTAAAAAATTATCTATTTGTTCTGGTGTAGCTTGTTTTAATCGTTTTTCTACCTGTTCAGCTTGAGACATTTGTTGCTGAGATGCAGTATTGATTTGACCATAACTTTGCTTGTTGAGCCTGACAGTATTACCAACTCCTAAAGGAATCATTAATAAAAACAATACAGCCAGCAATAAACTTAGCCAAGAAAAGAATTTTAAAGTTAGAAATTCCCATCCTCTGCGGGCGTGTAACTCTCCATAAAATATCAATGTTAACCCAATCAAAGGTACAGGTACTCGTTCAACTAATGCGCCGAAGGTTTGAAATTCCCAAGAGGGATTCATCAGCCTTAATGGAATTAACATCTCTATGATGTCAAATAAAGCTAGTAGCAACAGACCATAACCCAAAATTCTCAAAAGAGTCATTGAGCTTACTTGGCTGAAAGCAAACTCCTGTAGCTCTTGTATTACAGGGATAAATTTATCACTACTTGATTTTGTCATGTTCCTAGAAAAATATAAAAAAGTGGATTGATTGAGTATTAAAAATTGGACAAAAAAAGACCAGACAGTTGATGAAGATTGGGAGATATAGAAAAAATGAGTTTATATATACAAACCCTATATAGTCTTTACTTGTCTCACTTTATTTGATACTAAAACTTACGCTGAATTCACGTAATTGCGTCATTACAAGCTATAGCAACGTAATCACCGAAAACTCTGTAATTGTTTACCTACAATACGTTCTGGTCGCAATGACAAATGTTTCTTGCCTAAGTCCTGGATACTAAGAAACAACATCATAGTTTCTCACTTTAGGGTAAACTATGCAAATCATATTTTCGGAGCGTCTCGCTGCTTCTGATTTTGGCTTGTTTATAGGCTGAGTTTGTACAACCCTAATAAACACTAATACAACACTGCCTAATCTCGACTTTATCCATTTTTGATTTACTCAGGCGGCGTAAACAGCAATATCCCTCAAACGCTCAAATAAAAGACGAGGGACTTTTATCATTTGAGTAGTTTCGGAAGACGTGGAAAAAGTACTAGCCCATAAAAATCGCCTAACTAAAGCTAGTGCATCCGAAAAAGTAGGCAAAGCTTTGGAGTACCAAATTGTTTGCTTAATTGTCCAAGAAAAATTAGCTTGTAAATGGTCTGCCAAAATCACGACCAAGGAAAATAATCCCAGCAGTGTAGGTGTTGTACGAGCAATTGACTGGTCTGACCATTGCCGTTGAGTTTCTATTCCTAGATGTTTCCTCACTTCTTCAAAGGTTACTTCTATCTGCCAGCGACGTACAAACCACTCCAAGATTTGTTTAGGAGAATATTCCTGATTTGTAGATAACAAAGCCTGTGATTCAAATTTACCGAGTGGGTCACGTACTAATACCCAACGAATTGGAACCACAGATTTACCTGTGTGATACCAAACCGCAGTTCCAGTACAAACTTCTACTTGGCGTTCTCCTTCCCCGTACCAACGTTTAACCTTGATTGTTTGCCATTGAGTTTGTAGATCTACAAGCACTTGCTCAAGATTGGGTAATCTTGTTCCTTTAAGTCGAGGTCGTCCCATCGTATTAGGAGTTCTTTCGGGAGCAGGCTCGTATAAAGCAGCATCCAAACGTAACCGAGTGATTATATGTACTGGCATTACAGCTTGACTGACTGCGGCAAGCAGTTCCAGTGCAGCAAAACTACTATCTGCAACTACAACCAATTCTCTGTTCGGCAACCACCGTTTGACCTGAAATATGATCTGTCTTGCCCAATCAATCAGTTTTTTATGACGAAGCTTATACTGTTGGCTGTAACGTTCCGATGGTGCAAGCACTGTGAGGAAAGGTAATGCCCAGATTCGTTGTGCCCAAGAAATTTCAACTAACAGCATCATTGATAACCATCGCAAGCCACTCACCTTCACAACTTGACTGTTACTTGAACGTACTGGGTCTCGATATATTCCTTTTGCCTTAATTTTCTTTCCTTTACGACGTTCAATCGTATCATCTATTCCCATGATGATTGGTCCACTCGGTAAAAACACTTTTACCATCACCATTAATAAAATTCGGCTTGCTTCTAAGCTTGACCATACTGCACGGTTTAAGACGCGATGATAATTTTGAAAGTGTTCCTCTTGATTGAGTCCCATTACTACCAGTACCGAAGTGATGGTACGTTTACCTGTTGTTAAAATCGCTCCCATTAGCAAAGTTTGGACATGACACCAGACTGGCTTGGTAAAAACTGCCGCAAACGGTAGTAGGACACTGGCGATTTCAACTGGTATTGTTGTATTCATGGGACGATACACACAATTAATTGTCTTGCAGTCTCAGTGTATTGCGCGATTCACCAGTATTTACCAAGACTGTATTTAAATGTTATGTATGCAGTAAAACCCTCATTTTTTCGCGATCGCCTACATTGGTGATAACCAACAGCGAAAAATGGATAAAGTCGAGCTAATGTTATAGCTAAAAATATAATTCGCAGTTTTTGCCATAAATGCATAGCCTTTAAGACTCCGCAATATCTTGGTTTTTTACTTCCTGCTGCCTAAGCATAAAAAGGTAAAATAAACCAAACATCAGTACCCCAAATATCCCAAATATTCTAGAGCCATCACCTTCATGCCAATAATCAAATGCTTGCATGTTCTGTTTGGCAATGACTATTGCTAAAAAGGCTACTCTGATTGCATTGATAATAAATGCTGAGGCGATAGCCACAATTGGCACAATAATGATCTTTTTCCGTTCTAAGGGAAACATTAGCAAACAAATTACTGCGATTCCTAACAAATGACTAATTAACTCTGCACCAGAGCAGCCACTATAAACCTTGATACTCCCTGTTGGCAAGTTTATATAAATTCCCCTAAGAGACACTTCAAAACCTGAGTACCAAAGTAAGAAAGCCGAAAATTTGGCAGTTAATGGGGAAATATCTATTGGATACGATAGTAATAATTTGGGTATACCAAGAAAGAACATTATTGTTAGTTCTTGCCAGAATTGCTTTAATTCCTTGAAACCAGAAGCGAGTAGGGCAAGACCTAATGCAGAGATAAATGGTGATACGTGAGTGAATATTGCCAATAATTTACTATTTGCTAAAGTTGCACTTTGCCATAACACAAAAGCAATAAGTAAACCACCTAAAAAGCTAGGAAAAATATCACTTTCTAAGGTTAAGCTCTTGTGTTTGTCATTAAGCATAGAGGCTACAGCTAATAAAAATAGTATACTCATGCCTAAATGAGAAGGATCTCCAGATCTCCATGTTATGGTCAGGAGAATTGCAATTAAGCCTCCTCCTATTCCTAGCAGCCAGAACTGGACACTTTTTAGTGGTTTAATGGCAAATTGGGCAGCTTTCATGTAAATTTACTTGAATTAAACTCTTACCAAGAATAAATATTGACGTAAACTTCTTTAAAACGAGTATTATTCAGTAACTCAAAGCTTATGCAAGCGATCGCTTTACCTCAAGAGTTTACTTATTATCTTCAGTCTTGCTTGTAACTACTAGATAATGGTAATACGTAACAGTAATTTTTATGAAGACCATTAGTACCCAATACTACTAGCTACGTAAGTCTAATCAACTAATTTAATTAAATATTAATAAAGTCTTCAGTGTCAGTAGTTTATGTTGTTTATTTTGTTACGCGTCAAAATCTAGATTACGTAAGAGTTACAAACTGAATATTAATAATTTAGTTATATGAAGATTATATAAAAAAGGGAACAGGGAACAGGGGAAAAATCAGCCTCTCACAAGGAGAGAAGAATTAGTAAATAATAACCCTCTTTCCTCCCCTGCTTATCCGAACCGTATTGCCTTGCTAGGCAATACTCAAATTAACTCGCACAATCATATCGTTGTAATCTTTGTCGCCGCCATTTGCTAAATCTTCAAAACCAAAGGTGTTATTTCCTAACAGCCGAATGTGATCTGTCTTATCAGTGTTAGCACCCAAGAATGTGAAGTAAATCTTCTTATTGGCATTGCCATTGAGAATTGCATCTGGTTTACCATCCACAATAATAAATGGTGCAAACAGAGAATTAGCCCCGAAACTACTAATGTAAGAGGCTGTACCTTGATTATTCACTGTCAAGTCGATGTCTCCAACACGCCCACGTACAGCAGCTTCGGCGTAACCAGCTTGTCCAACAAGAATATCTGCTGTCCCATCACCATTAGTGTCAATACCCCCACTCTCATCAGCCACCTGATAGAAGCCGACAAAGTTTTTGTAAGCTGCTTCTCTGTTAACTGTAAATTCAGCTTTTACTAATTGTGTCACGCTTCGTAAATCAATTAGTTCACCTTGATTTTTGCCTTGCAGACCAGTACCTAAAGATACCTCTTCTTCTGTTGTCTGAACCGTCACAACAAAATCCTGGAAGTTGAGAGAAAATCCTTCATCTTGTGTGCTGTTATTTGTAGCGGAAGAAAAAACGACACTTGAGAAAGAAGTTTTTCCAGACAGTACAGCCTGAGTAGTACTTTTAGACACCAGATAAAATCTGAGTTTCGTACCAGACTCGAATTCTAAGATATTTTTTAGATCGTTGTTCTTAAAACCCTTGGGCAGTTTAGCAATGGAGGAGAAAATCACCCTCGAACGCTCTAGAGCCACTCTAGTATAACCCTCTGCACCAGGGGCTATGCCGTTAATTTTACCTTCTTCATCGTCAACGGCAAATACACACAGTTCATTCACCTCTTTAACGTTGTTGTTTTTAATCTTAAGAGAGAGCTTTCCTTTTTTACCCTTAACTTTACTGTTGACGATAAAGATATTTTGAGTAATATTGACTAACTGGAAAATTGTTGTTACTTGGGTATTTGTAGTAGACCCAAAGCCATCAATATTAACATCCACCTCTTTATCAAAAGAAAGTCCAGCAAGGTCAGTAGTGCGGACGCGAACTTTATAACTAGATTTAATCACCTCAGATTTAATTTTTAAGCTATCTCCTTCAATAATGAATGCATTATTGTCAGTATCGCCAGCACCGGCTATTAAACTATAGGTGTGCTGGTCGTTAGCGTCTGGGTCAGTAGTGGTGAAAAGACCAATTACACTTCCTGCCTTTACATTCTCATCCGCAGCTAGAGGACTCAATTCTAAGTTTGTGGGTTTTTCGTTGAGGTCGTTGACATTGATAACTAACTCTTTCTCAAAGGAAAGTCCACCAAGGTCAGTGCTAGATACTCGGATGTTGTAAGTTGATTTGCTTTCAAAGTCGGGGGAATTATTTATTTGTAGGCTATTGCCGACAATAGTGAATAAGGCGTTATCAGTATCGCCAGCACCGGATATTAAACTATAGGTGTACTGGTCATTAGTGTCTGGGTCAGTGGTGGTAAAAGTGCCAATCTCACTTCCCGCAGCTACATTCTCATCCACAGCCAGAGAACTCAATTCCAAGTTTGTAGGATCAGAATTGCCAAATAGTACTGAGACATTGTTGGAATTATAATTTGCTACTACTAAATCAAGTTTATCGTCATCGTTAAGTTTACCGACTGCAAGAGCAGATGGATTTGTCCCGACTGTGAAGTTGATGGGAGCGCCAAAGCTGTTATTACCATCATTTAACAGTACTGAGACATCGTTGGAATCATAATTAGCTACCACTAAATCAAGTTTGCCGTCACCGTCAATATCTGCTACCGTAACGGCATTGGGACGTGACCCAACGCTGAAGTTAGTGGGAGTACCAAAGCCACCGCTGCCATCGTTTAACAATACTGAGACATCATCAGAACCGTAGTTAGCTACTACTAAATCAAGTTTTTGATTGCCGTCGATATCTTCCAATGCATCAATACTGGGATTTATCCAAACTCTTAAGTTAGGGGGAGTACCAAAGCCACCGCTGCCATCGTTTAACAATACTGAGACATCATC
>JBBSOP010000298.1:0-6531 GCA_038259655.1 Chroococcales cyanobacterium | reverse complement strand
GTAGTGCCGATTTATACTCTAACTGAGGGGGTGATGGCGAGTATGGTTAGACAAGCAGTTACTACTGTTTTACCAGCCGCAGTTCATCTTAAAGATCCCTTACCTAAAGGTTTGCGCGAAAAATATAATTTGATGGAATTAAAAGATGCGATCGCCAATATCCATTTTCCTGATGATAGCGCTACTTTACAAGTTGCCCGTCGTCGCCTAGTCTTCGACGAATTTTTCTACCTACAACTCGGTTTACTGCAACGTCAGCAACAAGCCAGACAAATCCAAACTAGTGCCATTCTTGCTCCTAAAGGTCAGTTAATTGAAAATTTCTACGAAATCTTGCCCTTTCAACTAACTGGCGCACAGCAACGAGTTCTTAACGATATCCTCAACGATTTACAAAAATCTGCACCCATGAATCGTCTAGTGCAGGGTGACGTGGGTTCTGGTAAAACTGTGGTGGCTGTAATTGCGATCCTCGCAGCAATTCAATCTGGTTATCAAGCAGCACTCATGGCTCCTACAGAAGTGTTAGCAGAACAGCATTACCGCAAGTTAGTGAGTTGGTTTAACCTTTTACATTTACCAGTAGAATTACTCACAGGTTCCACAAAAGCTGCTAAACGACGAGAAATCCACTCGCAGCTCTTAACGGGTGAATTACCACTGTTGGTGGGAACTCACGCTTTAATTCAAGATACCGTCAACTTTCAGCAATTGGGGTTAGTGGTGATTGATGAACAGCATCGCTTTGGGGTGAAACAGCGGGCGCTATTACAACAAAAAGGCGAACAACCCCATGTATTAACTATGACTGCTACTCCTATCCCCCGGACACTGGCATTGACGATACACGGAGATATGAATGTTAGCCAGATTGATGAATTACCACCAGGACGGCAAAAGATTCAGACTACGATGTTAACAGGGCAGCAACGCAGCCAAGCTTACGATTTGATCCGCCGCGAAGTTGCCCAAGGTAGGCAAGTTTATGTAGTGCTGCCATTAGTGGAAGAATCAGAAAAACTGGATTTGCGATCGGCGGTAGAGGAGCATCAAAAGTTACAAGAAAGTATTTTTCCAGACTTTCAAGTGGGGCTATTACACGGTCGCTTGAGTTCAGCCGATAAGGACGAAGCAATTACCAAATTCCGTGATAATGAGACACAAATTTTAGTTTCTACGACTGTGGTTGAGGTCGGTGTAGATGTCCCGAATGCAACAGTAATGCTGATTGAAAATGCAGAACGATTTGGTTTATCTCAACTGCACCAATTGCGGGGGCGTGTCGGTCGTGGCGCGGCTCAGTCATATTGTTTGTTGATGAGCAGTTCTAAAAGTCCTGATGCTCAACAAAGGTTGAAGGTGTTGGAACAGTCCCAAGACGGCTTTTTCATCTCAGAAATGGATATGCGGTTTCGTGGCCCTGGGGAAGTACTAGGAACTCGACAATCAGGAGTGCCAGATTTTACCTTAGCCAGTTTAGTGGAAGATGAGGAAATATTACTCTTGGCGCGGCAAGCAGCAGAGAAAGTGATAGAGATAGATGTAACTCTGGAGCGTTGGTCTTTGATGAAAGCAGAGTTGAAGTATCGGTATGAACGGTTGATGGGTGGAGCAATTTTGACCTAATTGTAACCCGATGGGTTTCGGAAAGCATTGATTACTCGATCAAGCTTTTGTGCGATCGCCAACAATTCCATCTCGTGCCACCGCTTGCCAACAATTTGCATCCCTATTGGCAAGCCGTTTTGAGTTTGTCCAATTGGAATCACTACAACAGGATGCCCACTCAGATTAAACGGCATAGTGTAAGCTCCGTTTGCCACTGCATGAGGGTAAGATCTGCCATCAATATCAATAGCACTCCAAGCGCTCCGATGAGTAAAAGCAGGGGTTGCTGCAACAGGAGTGAGCCAAGCATCCCAAGGTTCTAATGCCTCATCCATTTCGGCTATGAAATTATCGCGTTCGGTAAGTGCCTCAAAATATCCTTTCAAACTTGGATTCAATAGTTCTGGTAGGAGGCGGCTGAAATCCCCCATTTTGCGGAGTTCTTTATCACCTTGGGTAGCGGTGCGAAATATCTGCTGCAAACTTCGACGCACATTATATTGATCTACTGGTTGAGCGTAGATGTTGATATATGCAGCTATCCGCCCATAAAGGTTTAGTATTTGTGATAACTCAAAGTTTTGAGGAAGCCACTGTTCTATTTGGACATCTGCTTGAGATAGTGTTTGGGCGATCGCAGCCATTGCCGAGCGAATTTCAGATGCAACTGGAACTTCTGCCCATTCATCACTCCAAGCAATTCTGAGATTTTGTAAAGATTTACCAGAGGGTGTATCTAGTGGAATTGGCGGGACATCAGGACGGCGAATGTCAGCACCTGCGATTAATGAAAAGCATAGCCGAATATCTTCAAGCGATCTTGCGAAACAACCTACTGTAATCATTTGTCGAAGACATATTGGCATTCCAGGCACTTCTGGAATTTGCCCAGCTGTAGAAATGCGGCGATCTGTAGGCTTCAAACCATACACGCCGCAGAAGTGAGCAGGTTGACGCACTGAACCCGCAATATCGTTGCCTAAATCCAAGCTTGAAAGTCCGGCTGCTACAGCCGCAGCACTGCCTCCAGAACTACCCCCAGCAGTGTAGTCCAGATTCCAAGGATTGTTGACTCGTGGAAACAAGGAATTTGTGCTTTGGTAATCACCAGCCAATTCCGCCATGTTCGTCTTTCCCAAGATGATTGCTCCTGCTCCCCGCAGCCTTGCCACAACGCTAGCATCTTGTTGAGGTACATAGTCTTTAAGAGGAATATAGCCTGCTGTGGTCAGTAGTCCCTCTGTTTCAAAAATATCTTTAATCGTGATTGGAACTCCGTGCAGAACTCCCCAGTTTTCTCCTTTGCTTAAAGCTTCGTCAGCCAGCTTTGCCCTGACAATAGCATTGTCCTCATCCAGTGTACAAACGGCATTCAGCTTACTGTTGTGTTTAGCGATTTGATTCAGATGAGCATTGATAACTTCAACAACAGAAACAGTGCGATCGCAAATCATCCGCGCCAGTTCATGCGCTGGAGTAAACGTTAGGCTACTCATAAATATTACAGGACTTACACAATAACTCTCTAAAACCTCTTTGCTTCTCTGCGAGACGCTGCGCGTAGCTTGCTTCTCCGTAGGAGTACGTGTCCTTTGTGTCCTTTGTGGTATCCTCCGGCAAGCCCTTCGGTCTACGTTTTTTCATAATTTTGCGTAAGTCCTGATATAGCAGTCCTAAATGAGTCGTGAAAAATATAGATAAGGAAACGAACCTCCAAGTCCGAAAAGTACACAAAGGGAAGAAAGAAGAAAGAGATATAGCGGTTTTCACAAATGATTTAGGATTACTATATTAAACTGGTAGTCCTTAATTTTTTTGGCCAATATGAAAAGCCGAAATATATGAAAGTTGAAGACTACCTCCAAAATCATTTTCTATTCGTTGCTTCAGATCTGCAAATAATGCTTTTTTATTTTGTAAAGTTAACTTCAAATATGGCGAATAGGTATTTAAAAGTGTTAAATATTCATTGGCACTATAAACTACTTCAGATGTTACATGTCCAAACTTTAAATGTTTGAATTGTCCTGAATCAATCATCATACTCCCTAACTCTTTTAATATTTCTAATTGAGTTTCTTGATCTTCATAACGGTCAACAGATGGAGCATGTACTTGATATATTTCAGATAAGCTTTGATAAACTTCGTAACTAGGTTGTAATTCCTTATTCCATAATAAAATTAAATATCCATTTTCTTTTAAAGCATTTGCTGCTTTGGGCTAGCCTATTTTGGGCGATATCCAGTGAAAAGAACTTGCTGCTAAGACAGCATCAAAATTATTAAAATCTAGCGTCCACTCTTCAAAAGATGTATTTTGAATTTCTACATTTGGATAGGGTTGACAATTCTGTTGCGCTAACTTAAAAAAATCTGGGTTTGGTTCCAAACAGATCATTGAATAACCCAATTGAGCAAATGATGTTGTTGCTGTTCCAGGACCACATCCTAATTCTAGAATTTTTGAATTTGTGGATAGTTGGGCAATTTCTACAACTTGCTCAATGAATTTTTGAGGATAACGTGGTCTTACTTTGTTATACGCCTCTGCTGCTGGAGAATACCAATTTTTTCGCACTTCGATGTCTTGACTAGAGTAACTAGCTATTGTTTGTTTGAGATTTTCCATAGTTTCCTCATTGCTAATATGCTCATAGCTAAATGAGATGTTATCATCAAGGATCACCTCTTAGTGAAAACAACACTTCCACAAGCGGTAGTTGAATCTCGACACTTCGGCAGGCGCAGCGATGCATTGACAACTGACTCGCGTAGCTTAAATAAATATCATACTTGTGGATAGCACCACAAATTATGCATACTAGTAGTCAACATCTATTCGGATAACGATATTCCGGGTTAAGATGTGGCTTAGAAACGCCTTGATTCAGTAAACCGATATTAAATTGTTGCTTTGAGATTTTATGGACAAAAGTCCACAAGATGGCAGTATCAACCTCCTCTAAGCTGGTGAGGCAATCTCCCAGCGCGGGGGAGATATTAGGTAGGAGATATCATGCTTATACAGGATATTCGTAACTCACTCATTGATACTACTGATTTAAGTCAACTTAAATGGGATTTAAATCATCTACAACCCGTGGATGTAGGCGAGTATATTGCCCAATTGCCGCAACAACAAAGGGCGATCGCCTTTCGTTTACTCAATAAAGCTGAAGCTATTGATGTATTTGAATATCTACCTACAGAAGTACAACAAGAACTAATTAACTCTCTACATGATGCCCAAGTGGTGCAACTTGTAGAAGCAATGAGTCCTGATGAAAGAGCAGAATTATTTGATGAATTACCTGCTGGGGTAATTAAACGACTATTACAAGAACTAAGTCCCGAACAACGACAAGCCACTTCAACTATTCTTGGCTACCCAGAAGGTACTGCGGGGCGGGTGATGACAACAGAATATGTACGATTGCGAGAAGGATTAACCGTAGGAGAAGCCCTCAGTAAAATCCGTCGTCAGGACGAAGATAAGGAGACAATTTACTACGCCTACGTTACTGATAATAACCGCAAGCTAGGAAGAGTCGTTTCACTGCGCCAATTATTATTTACTTTTCCTGATGTCTTAATTCGAGATATTGCTAGCGATCGCGTCATTAAAGTGCGAACTGAAACCCCCCAAGAAGAAGTCGCCCAAATCATGCAGCGTTATGATTTAATCGCTATCCCCGTTGTTGATCGTGAAGAACGATTGGTTGGCATTATCACAATTGATGATGTCATGGATATTTTGCAAGAAGAAGCCACAGAAGACATTCAAAAACTGGCAGGTGTAGGTGGTGATGAGGCCGCTTTGTCGCCTCCTTTATTTACCATCCGTAACCGCTTACCTTGGTTGTTAGGAATCATGGCTTTGTACATTGGTGCAGCTAGTGCGATCGCTCCTTTCCAATCTGTAATCGCCGCTGTACCAGTTCTGGCAGTAATTATGCCAATTTTTTCTAATACTGGTGGTACGGTAGGTATTCAAGCATTAACGGTAACAATCCGAGGATTGGGTGTAGGTGAGGTGACACCTAGAGATACTCTCAAAATTCTCCGTAAAGAACTTTTAGCTGGTTTAGGTACAGCGTTAGCTTTATCTTTAACGATGATTATGCTTTCCTTGATTTGGGCGCGCCCTCAAGAGCGATGGGTGGCTGTTGTTGCGGGAGTAGTCATGGCAACTAATACAATTGTAGCTGTGGCTCTTGGGACTTTACTACCAATGGCTTTGAAGCGGCTAAAGCTAGATCCTGCCTTAGTCAGTGGGCCGTTAGTCACAACAATGCTGGATACAATCGGATTTTTAACATTTTTGACTTTGATTTCTGTGGGGTTGAATGTGTTCCATTTACCAAGTTAACAAGCAACAAAAGTCTAATTTCTTCCCTATTCCCTGTTCCCTGTTCCCTGTTTACAGTATTATTGCCTCTGCATACTTAAATTAAAAAACTGTAGAGAAGCTACGTTAATGCTTTTCTATGTAGACAAATGATCGCCATTTATGCCTACTACCACCTGGAATCGTCATCATGTTCTCTCCTTAGCTGACTTTACTGCCGCTGAATACAATACTGTTTTGCAAACTGCTGCCAGTTTTGAGGAAGTGCTATCACGGCGGACGAAGAAAGTCCCAACCTTGCAAGGGCAGGTAGTGGCAAATTTATTTTTTGAACCATCTACCCGTACTCGGAGTAGTTTTGAACTTGCAGCCAAACGCCTCAGCGCAGATACACTAAATTTTGCGGCTTCAACTTCTTCTATGACTAAGGGAGAAACAATTCTCGACACAGCGAAAACCTATTTGGCGATGGGAACTGATATTATGGTAATTCGCCATCGAGAAGCAGGAGTACCAAATGCGATCGCGGCTGAAATGGATCGTTTAGGTGTAAAAGTTAGTGTCCTCAATGCT